>JAZLLD010000087.1:0-23888 GCA_045597945.1 Bacteroidales bacterium | reverse complement strand
GAATATCTTGTTAGGCTCAGTACGACTAATATCTGTCCATTCCATGGTCGGCCCAGTTGCGTAGACCCACTGGAAGGACTGGGCGTGGAGCCGCACACCCCAAAGACAGAGGGCGAATACGGCAACAATTAATTTAAAATACTTGTTCATACCATTAAATTTTAAAATTAATCGAAAATGTGAATTGCTGGCTCATGTGGCAGCGTACAATGGCAAATAATAAATCTTCTCTCATCGGCAAAGTGTATTAAGTTAAACATTTATATTCCACATCGGTTTCCGCCTCATTTTTCCTATCGCAAAAATACTGCAGAAATCCTGAATCTACATACTAGAGTAAAAAAGTCTTTTTTTTGATTTCGGTGTTTTCTCTTTAGCTTTGTTAAGATTTTCACACCTCATTTTCAGTACTTGTTGCATTTGTTACTTGAACTTAAGATTTAGTGTCTTCGCCAACGTGTGGAGAATGGGCGGCTGGCGGCCGCACCTAACAATGCTGGCGCACCAACTAGCGCTGCTGCTGGATGAACTTGTTGAGTTTGTCTTTGTCGGACTTGAAAACAAAGGCATCAACCACCACGAAATAGTCGGCCTTGTCCACACAATGGTCGTAGGCCATCATCACAAAATCCATGCGGTTTTTGGAGAAGGTGAACTTCTCGGCCAAGAGTTTGATCTGTGCGGCTGAGAAATAATGGGTTGCGAAGATAGAGCGAGCCAGCTTGAGGCGAGAATCATCAAAAGCCTCAGAGGAAATCTGCACCAGCACATGGTCGAACTCATGGCTGCTGACAGCCCTGCGGCCATTGGGCCCGCGGTGGGAATCATGAGCACCCGGCCGCGCGGTATTGCCGTACTGATCATGCAGGTCGTGCGAGCAGTCGTCGTGGCCACCGGCATAGCTGCTGTGCATATTGCGGTGACGGCGGTAATCGTCATACTGCTTGGCGGTATAGACATCTACAAGATTATTTTGGAAGACCACATAAAAGAGGCCGTGGGCATCGGCCTCGCGCAAGTGCAGATAGCGCCCGGCCAGGCGGTCATTCTCCTGAACCTCAATCAGAATGGTTGTGTTGTCGTCGATGGGCGCACTGACTAGCACACACTGCGCGGGGCGGTGGTTCTGGATTACCTCATTGACAAAGACCGTGAAATATACGTTGCCGTCGGCATGGAATTCCAGGGGCTCGGGGTTGCGACGCAAGGAGGGGTGCTGCGCTTGGACAGCAAACACGGCCAAAAGCAAGGCTGACAGTAATGCGATTTTTTTCATGACTTCAAACTATTGACGGTTAAACAACTTTCTGCAACTATAACGCAACAAATAATAATATATTGTATGCCCCACCTATTTTTTATCCCTCCAAGGCAAAACTGGCCATCCGCCACCCGCCCCAACCTACTACCGCTCAAAACCAGACATTTAGCACTATCGGCAAGCCAACCGCAGCCTCCCGGCCCATCCCCCAATCCCCAAGTAGACCCACTAGTTATACTATATTTATACCTTAGTTATACTATATTTATACTATACGTAATAGAATAAATAAGGTATAAATATAGAATAAATATAGGATAAGGAACGGGCTTACTACGGGTTCAGCCAAGGCCTGGAGTGCCACCGAGATGCCACACCGGGGGCGGAAAGAATGGGCGCGGGGGAAGGGTTTGGAAATGTTAAATGAGGCAGACAGGTTTTGACGAACCGAAAAAAGTTCGTATCTTTGCACCGCGAAAGATTTTATATAATGTAATACTAAACACTTATTATCATGAAGAAACTCCTTTGTTTTGCGCTTCTCTGCCTGGCCGCCACCATGGGCATGATGGTTGCCTCCTGCCAGAAAGAAGACGTGGTTACACCTTCCGTGACCGACTCTACCGACACCACTCCCGATGTGCCCGAGCCCACTTTCACCATTATCGGCCACTGGGGACTGGACCAGGCCGTCCAGTATGTGGGTGAAAACGAAATCGATATCACGCCTTTTTACGGCGAGGGCTTCCAGCTTACATTTTTGGAAGACGGCACCCTGCTGGTTTCTGACAGCCTGAACAACGAGACCGAAATGGCCTGGACGCTGGACGGCGACCAGCTGGGCTTTATCCAGGCTCCCGGCCTTGATCCTGTGATGTACACCGTTATAGAGCTGACTGCCGACAAGCTGGTTCTGGAAAACGGCACCGGCACCGACTATGTGACCGTGATGACACTCCACAGAATGGAGAAATAGGCCGAACTGATTGCACACGAACCTATTGTTCAAGCCCAGGGCAACGGCCCCGGGCTTTTTTAATGTGCCAATCAATCCCTGGACAACAGCCTATTTCTCGTCGCTGTTCCCTTCTATCTGACTCCAAATCTTGCGATAAGGGCCCGCCGAGGCGAAAATCCCGCGGGCGGGGTAGGTATGCCGGCTCTGGCACTGGGGACAGGGCTGTGGGGTGGAGAAAGCGCTGGCCATATATTCGATATCGGGAGCGACAAACTTGTGGCCGCAAGCGTCGCATTTGAATTTAATCATTCCTCTGAGCATGGTGGCGGGGTGTTGCGATTAATAATCCTATAAAAGTGATCAATCCGTTGAGTAGCAGTATTTCAAAGCCGAAATGGTATCCGGTCCAGACTGGCATATAGATTTTAAAAATATAGCAGATAATGGGCGACAGCACGGCGATGAAGGGCACCCAGCGGTCGTTGACGTGGCGCTTGGTGTAGAGGCCGAAGGTGAAGAGGCCAAGCAGCGGGCCGTAGGTGAAGCCGGCAATGTCGAAGAGGGTGTCGATAAGCGACTGGTTGTGGAATGGTCGGAATGCTATGATTACCAGCAGATAGAGCAGTGCGAAGCAGACATGGACGATGCGGCGGATGCGGAGTTCGCGCTGCTGCCCTTTGTTGCCGAAGTTGAGGAAGTCGTAGCAGAAGGTGGTGGTAAGGGCGGTGAGCGTGCCGTCGGCGCTGGAATAGCCTCCGGCCACCATGCCCAGCACAAAGACCACGGCGGTGAAGGTGCTGAGATGGAATGCGATAGAGGGGAAAATCTTGTCGCCGACCACCTGGCCAGCCTCATTCACGGGGAGGGCGAAGCCTGTGGCCTGGGCATAGGCGATGAGGGCGGCACCGAGGCTGAGGAAGAGGATGTTGACCACGATGAAGAGGAGGCTGCTGGTCATGACATTCTTCTGGGCATCGCGCAAGTTCTTGCAGGTGAGGTTCTTCTGCATCATGCCCTGGGCGAGGCCAGTCATGGTGATGGTGATGAACATGCCGCTAATGATTTGTT
The DNA here is from genome assembly GCA_045597945.1 of Bacteroidales bacterium. GTDB lineage: Bacteria > Bacteroidota > Bacteroidia > Bacteroidales > P3 > Colimorpha. Next base: position 20,601 of record JAZLLD010000087.1, on the reverse strand, counting down.
TCCAATAGTATTTGCCTGCGGTGGGGTCGGTCTCGAAGATGCGGGTGTAGCCTGCATCGGCCGACTGGCTAAGGAGCTGAAAATAAGATAGGTCGAGTTCGCGCAAGATGGCCACGACGGTGACCAGTGCGGCCAAGATGAGGAAGGTGGTTTGGAGGGTGTCGGTCCACACCACGGTTTTCAATCCGCCACGGAAAGTGTAGAGGAGGATGATGACGATGAAGATGACCGCCGGCACCCAGAAGGGTATCCCCCACCCTTTGAACACGAATTCATATAGCACGAACACAACGAGATACATGCGCAAGGCAGAGCCCAGCAGGCGCGAGATGATGAAGAAAAGGGCTCCGGTCTTCTCGGAGGCCACGCCAAAACGCTGCTCAAGATAGCTGTAGATGGAGGTGACGTTGAGCCGATAGTAGAGCGGCAACAGCACCAAGGCGATGACGGCATAGCCCAGCACATAGCCGAAGACTAGGGGCATGTAGGTGAACTGGCCACTATAGACCCCGCCCGGCACCGACATGAAGGTGACGCCCGAGAGCGAGGCGCCAATCATGCCATAGGCCACCACGAACCAGGGCGATTTTCTGCCGCCACGGAAGAAAGAATCGTTGTCGGCACTCCGGCGCGACGAAAGCCACATGACACCGAAAAGAAGCAGTGTGTAGGCTATAAAACAGGTTAAAATTATTGTCTCCAAAACTACTTTTTATTATTTTTTTCAATTGCAAAAATACTAAAATTTTTCCATTTCCGTTTTTTTTTGTAACTTTGAAAATTCTAATTTGTGATAAAAAGACATTAAAAGCAAGTACAATATATTATTATATAATACATTATGAAAATTAAGCTGTTTCTGATTGCAACCTTATTTTTGGTTTTTGCGGGCTCAGTGAGCGCACAAAACAACGATAAATTGCGTGGACGAATCAACGACAGACCCAATCAGGCTGTGCAGCGCCGTCCCAATGCACCGCAGAAAACTGCCCAGCAGATGCCCGACCAGATTTCGGACTGTGTCCGCGACGGTCTGCATGGCGAAGTGCAGAATGTTCTCTCGGTGATGTACGAGGCCGACAACCATGCCAGCCGTGGCAGCATCATGGAGCGCCTGAAGACTGTTTACAACCAGAAAGGACAGCGCCGCAGCCAGTCGTACCTCTCCAATGAGGAGGATATGATTTTCCGCACCAAGTACAAACACGACGATTTCGGCCTGGTGACGCTGGAGCATATCCTCGACCCCGAGGAGAATGTTATCGGCCGCACTTATTATCTGTACGACGCCGATCTGATTCTCACCGAGGTGTATGTGGAAGACGAGGAACGCCAGGTGGAGAGCCGCGTGCTGTACAAATATGACGCACAGGGCCGCCTCAGCCAGTTGAGTTTCAACGACAATTACAACAATGTCTACCGCCGCGAGATGTACATCTATGGCGAGAACGACAATGTTTACAAGACCGTGGTATTCAACGCCCAGGGCAAGAAGGTGCAAGAAATCCGCTATGAGTATGATGAGCATAATGAGCGCATCAGCTCCACCCTCTTCGACTACTATGAGGACCCCAATGAGCCTGAGCTCACCATCACCCTCTACGAGTATCGTTATGATGAGGAGGGCAACTGGGTGACCCGCTATGAATACCAGCTAGAGAACGACAAGAAGATTCCCGTCTACATTGTAGAACGCGACATCAAGTATTACTAGTAGATAGTACTATATATAATATGTAAAGGACGCCCAATTCTCAATGGCGTCCTTTATTTTTTTCATGGTCGGTGTGATTTTTCGGCAAAACTGTTGTCTAATGTAATAAACCGCGGCTTAGATTGAATTATGAACAACAAAGAAGAACGTTTCAACCAATTGGTGAATGACCATAAGCGAACGATTTATACTGTTTGCTATATGTTCTCAAACCAGCCCTACGAGGTGGAGGAGCTATTCCAAGAGACCCTCATCCGCCTGTGGACAGGTTTCGACAGCTTTAATGGTCTCAGCCAGGAGCGCACCTGGGTTTATCGAGTAGCCCTCAACACTGCCATCAACCGGCGCAAATCGCGGCGGCGGCATATTGAAACAGTGCCTCTTACATTAGACATCGACCCTATCCCACCCGATGATTTCCGGGCTCGGCAGGTGCAAGAGCTACACGACAATATCGGTCGGCTGGACCCCATGGACCGGGCGCTGGTGCTGCTCTGGCTCGACGACCTCAGCTATGCCGACATCGGTGCCATCATGGGTATTTCGGCCTCCAATGTGGGCACGCGAATGCTTCGCATCAAGGACAAGTTAATTGAAATGTCGAACAAATCAAACTGATTATCATGGAAAAGAATCCCAAAAATCCCCTAGACGAACTCAAAGGGCTCAAACAACAATATCAATCCTTCAGCCAGGCTCTTGAAGGGCAGAAAATCATAGATGACAAAGAGGTTGGCTACACAGTTAAGCATTGCCGCAACTTCTTCCGCACCCATCGCAAGACTGTGATTATCGACTATCTCATTTCCATTGCAATACTTTTGGCCGTACTGGCTCTATACCACGTTTCTGCCATATTCTCTGTTTGCGCAGCCACGGTTTTGCTCGTAGGCATGTTCACTGAGCTTTGGATTGTCAGAGACCTGGACCGCCAATGCCAAAATGACAGCTTGCTAAAATTCTCGCAACACCTGTTTGATGCCAAACGGTTCTTGCTCATATATTACATTGTACTCGCTTGCTCGTTGCTGATTATCGCCGCCATGGCTACGGCCATGGCCGATTTCCCCTGGCTCCGCCTGCATCTGCAATATTTTCTGTTGACTACGGTAGGTGTGGAAATCACATTTCTGTTTCTTGCGCACTATCTCCCTTTGCTGAATCAGTGCAACGAAGCCCTTAGCGCCATATCTGCCGACAACGGCTGCAATAAGAAATCTACCCGGTGGATTAAGTTCATTGGCTTAATTGTGCTTGCCTTTATGGCACTTACTGCCGTTTTCAAGATTAATCATCTACCAGGCGGCACCTTGTTTATGCTTGATACTGCGGCCCTGATTATTGCCTATTCTGTCGCATTAGCAGTGTGGCTGCATCGCCACCGTGCCCTCCCTGTCCTATTAGGATTGTTTATGGTATGGGCTGTTTCGGTGATGGTATATTTGGTGATGGCCAGAATCAACTGTTGGCCTCCAATGCAACATTTGGATAAAATTCATGTCGAGCTTCAGAAGCGTGAGCCTGAGGACACGGCTGCAGAGGGGCGGTTCGCTATCCATCAATTATATTTTATGGAGAGTGGCGAATTTGGCGAAGCCTCAAGTGACCTTGTGTCCGCACTTTCCGCAATGGACATTGATTTATTGGATGCAGACACTCCTGCGTTGTTGGCTGTCGCGGTTGGTGATACTGCGCTTGTAAACACTTTCATCCACAGCTCCAATGCTCCATTTGGCACTAGCGACCAGTTCCAGTTTGCGTGGTCTATGCCTATGACAGATGGTAGGTGTCAACTTTATCTCTTATACAAGGAGGCGGTAGTGGGAAACTTCAATAGAAAACCATTGTTAGATGGCGTAAGTGTTGAATATAAGGGACAAACGCCTTTGCATCTGGATTTGTATCTTACCCAAGAGGCTGAAATTGAGTGGCAGGCCAATCTGATGAAGTTGGACAACCAATCCGTCCCTGCCATATTGGCTGCCGTATATGATAGCGAGGTGATTTGCATAGGCGATTTCGACCATGAGAAAATCGGATATCAGAGCATTCGATTCTCGCTTGAACCCAATACCACCATTTCACAATCCCTTGTACAAGAACTCGTCAAAAATTGAGTCTGCATGGATTTTGATGTTTGACGAACAGACAGTTATCGGATGCGAGAAATAAGCAAAAGAGTGCCGTCGGATGCAACGATGCGATAATGAAGTGTGTCGGCCTTGATTTCGGCAATCTTCGCAATTGTTTGATCAGGATTACCTTGGTTTTCAATCAGAAGAAGATAGTCGGACTGGCCGGCACCAATTGGAAATTCCGTGACTTTGTCGCGCAACGAAAGGTGGGGAACGAAAGGTGAGGTTGCACACACACTGGCTGAGTCGGGTATTTGGGCAATCAGCGATTGCGCAAACTGGCGGTCGAACTCATGCTGATGATAATGAATGGGGTCGAAAATCCTGAGATTAGCTTGGCGAACCCATGTTTTGGGATTGCCGCAAGTGTAGATGGTAGTAGAGATTGTCAGCAAGAACGCCAGCAGAGGAGGAATGGCTCTGTACCACCGATTTTTTTTCTGACACCAACTGGCAATTACTGAGAACGAACCTATCACTAAGATGGGTGCAAATTCAATATTGTATTGGAATTCCACGCCCCAGAAGCAGATATCACGACTCATCAATTTTAACAGCAGAGGTGGCAGCATCATGACAAGGTATTGCGGGCGGAAGAACAGTATCAGCATTCCGGATGCAGCACAGCATAGCCAGAATTCTAGTTTCAGCCCTGCGTTGTTGGCATCGTGGAGGAAGTTGGAGAAGAATATGCAGACAGATTGCCATGGGTGTTGGAGCATGAACAACGCAACTTCCGACATACTGTTGCCCATGTGGTCATATCGCCAAAAACCGGGACTTGCACCGCCCCCTATCAATGGCATGACAACCATTGAAACGATTAGGAAATATAGTATGCAGAAAACGCCATATCCAGCCAACCAACGCATTGATTTACGATTGCCCCAATATTCTATCATCAAGCCGATTACCACGAAAAACATCCACAGCGGAGCCGATTCCTTAGAGATGCAAACCATGAGAACCGAAAATAGCGCCCATCCGAATCTTTGTTGTTTGAGCCAGAGAAACATCCAAGGCAAGAAATTAACTGCCACTACGTTAGAATGATAGTCGTAGCACAGCGCATGCCAGGTGCCAAAGAATGCCAAATAGCTCAACATGCCCAACCAGGGCAAGAAGAAACGAGACGAAGCATCATCTTGGGTGTCTTGACAGGACTGGAGAAACCGAAATACACCATAGGCTCCGAATAAAAGTGATGCCACCTGCACCACAAGCAACGTGTATGGTCCAAAGATGTAGACCAATGGCGACAACAGGATGAGGTAAAGGTCGAAATGGTCGTGCAAAAGAGAAACGTCGGCGCCGCCTTCAATAAACATGCCACAATCGGCCCAAATGCCATGCACATACTGCCAGAGCGCATGCGTGTATACATCTAGGTCCAAAGCATAAGTGCGGAACATTAAATGATTGACAAACACATGGGTGGCCATCACCAAACCCACAAGAAGCAACGAGATCACAACCAGGTGTTTCTTGGCAAAAGTCAATATCTTCATTTCAGGTTTATTCTAAGCTGTCATTGATGCAATCATCCTATTCTGCTACTATTTGTTACCGAAAACTGATTCCCTATAGGGAACTAGTCCATTTCGTAGCCGAACTGCTTCAGCGCCTTGTCGCTATTGCGCCAGTCCTTCATTACCTTGATATAGAGGTTGAGGAAGCATTTTTTGCCGGTGAACTCCTCAATATCTTTGCGGGCTTCAATGCCGACTTTTTTGATACTCATACCTTTATGGCCGATGAGGATAGCTTTTTGCGACTCACGCTCGACGAATATGATAGCACGAATGTTGTCCACACCATCCTTTTCTTCATAGCTTTCTACAGCTACCTCACAACTATATGGTATCTCTTTTTGGTAATAGAGCAGCAGTTTCTCGCGGATAATCTCGCTAACGAAGAATCGCATCGAGCGGTCGGTCAGCTCATCCTTAGGGAAATAAGGTGGATTCTCAGGCAACGCCTCCATGATATGGTCAAAGATAGTGTCGATATTGAAACGCTCTGTAGCAGAAGCCGGCACGATAATGGCACGGGGAATTTGATTGTGCCAATAGGCCATCTTGTCCTTGATGGTCTGCTGATCACTAAGATCTATCTTATTGATGACCAAGATAACGGGGGTTTCCGATTTGATAATCTTGGCAAGCACTTCCTGATTCTTGAAGGTCTCACCAATTTCGGTGACAAGCAGGAAAAGGTCGGCATCTTCAAGAGCACTGTGAACGAAACCCATCATCTGCTCATGCAGCTTATAGTGCGGGTTGACAATACCAGGTGTGTCGGTATAGACAATTTGGAAGTCCTCGCCGTTCACGATTCCCATAATGCGATGCCGCGTAGTCTGGGCCTTGCTGGTGATGATACTAAGACGTTCGCCCACGAGAGCGTTCATCAGTGTGGATTTACCCACATTGGGGTTGCCGATAATATTTACAAATCCTGCCTTATGCATAATAGAAGGTTTTAAATGATAGACAAAAAGAGAGCCCAAGGACTCTCTTTTTGCCTTAATTGTTCAGCGGATTATTCAGCCTCAACAACTTCGTTCTCACCGGTAGCGGATGCGCGGGTGCTGTTGACAACAACAACTTCGCTGCTGCGGGGGTTGAGAATGGTGTAGTTTTCGGTTTGGATATCCTGGACCTTGCAGCGCTGTGCGACGTCGAGGTCGGTGATGTCGATAAGGATCTCGCTGGGCATGTTAGCGGGAAGAGCCTTAACATTGAGTCTCTTCTGCTTGTAAACCAGCTTACCGCCCTTCATAACACCCTTGGAGGTACCAGTGGTGTGTACGGGGATGGACATAACGATGGGCTTGTCATCGCTCAGCTCATAGAAATCGCAATGGTAAACGATCTCAGTTACAGGGTGGAAATCGATGTCCTTCAGCATAGCAGTGTGTTTCTCACCACCGAGGTCGATTTCAACAAAGCAAGGAGCAGGATTGAACAGGATGCGCTGAAAATCGGTCTGATTCAGTGCGATAGCATACTGCTTCTCTTTACCATACATGACGCAAGGCACCTTGTCTTCGCGACGGAGAGCCTTAGCATCTTTTTTCCCTACGTTCTCGCGAAGAGAACCGCTCATAGATACTATTCTCATTTTATTTTTGTGTTTTTATGGCCCGAAGGCCGGTTAATAATTTCTATATAATTTTTTGTTTAAGCGTATTTGCCGCACGAGAATCGTGTCGGCCAAACCCGCAAATAATTAGTTCATTCTCTTGATAACGCCCTTGTGATGGAGGGTGGTCTCATAGAGATTATCCAACGACTCATAGTTGACGACACGGCGGATAGCCTCAGCCAGAAGCCAGTCGCAGCTCAGCACGTGAATCTTGCTGCTCTCGCGCTTCAGAGGAATAGTGTCGGTGGTGACAAGTTCTTCGAGACAGGAAGCCTCAACCTTCTCAATGGCAGTACCGCTCAGCACGGGGTGAGTGATCATTGCACGGACGCTCTTGGCACCGCTATCTTTGATAATCTGAGCAGCCTTGCAGATAGTCGAACCAGTGTCGATAATATCGTCAAGGAGGATAACATGCTTATCGGTAACATCGCCCAACAGACGCATCTCGCCAATCTCATTAGGCTTGTTGCGATGCTTGTAGCAAATGACGAAACTGTTGTTCAAAGTCTTGGCATAAGTGCCTGCGCGCTTGCTGCCGCCCATATCGGGGCTAGCGAACATCACATCGTTGATGTCGAATTTCTCGCGGATGTAAGGCATGAAGAGGCTGGAACCGAAAAGATGGTCAACAGGGATATTGAAGAAGCCCTGGATCTGGTCGGCATGAAGATCCATGCAGATAACGCGGTCAACACCTGCAGCGGTAATCATATCGGCAATCAACTTAGAAGCGATTGGCACATGGGGTTTATCCTTGCGGTCCTGACGGGCGAAGCCATAATAAGGAATTACAGCAACAATCTTCTGAGCGGATGCACGCTTGGCAGCGTCCACCATCATGAGAAGTTCGAAAAGGTTGTCAGTAGGAGGAAGGGTAGACTGGATAATGAAGACGATACCGCCACGAATTGTTTCCTCATAAGAGGGCTGGAATTCACCGTCTGCATACTGAAAAACGGTGGAAGAACCCAGTGGAATGCCATAAATATCGGCCACTCTGCGAGCCAAATTTTCGGTTGCACGGCCCGCAAAAATGAATACTTTATCAGATTTTTTTTCGCCCATTTTACATTGATTTTGAGGATGCAAAGATACAACTTTTTTCTTGATTAATCACTTTTTTTTAAAAAAAAATTTGTTATGTCAAAAATTCTTCGTAATTTTGCACCCGATTTCGAAAGAGAAATCACCGATGCCCTGGTGGCGGAATGGTAGACGCGGTAGACTCAAAATCTGCTGTCAGCAATGGCGTGTGGGTTCAAGTCCCACCTGGGGTACACGAGTGGTTAAGTATTTGATACTTAGCCACTTTTCTTTATTTTCTGCTTTTATGTTTTTGTATATAAGCGCAATCGAACTCAAAACAGAGTTTATTTCCTCGGCTCTGAAAAATTCACCTTGAAATATGATTTTTTTTGGAAAAAAGGTAATAATAACCTTCTTCTTTAGTTCCAATGGGCAGTCAAAAACATGGTCATCTAAGTGATTTATAAGCGATAAAGCATAGTCCAACTTTTCCTTGAATTTCGTCTTTCCTGTTGTTTTATACAATTCCAGCTGGTTTTCAAGTGCGGCCTTCTCCTCCTTGTATCTAAAGTTCAGGTTATCGAACAATTCCTTCGTAATCTCCCCCTCGATGTACTTGTCTTCGGCCAATTTTATCCTTTTAACATAGTTTAATATTTTTTTCTCGGTCTCATCAATTTGGGCACTTATTACGCCTTGTTCCTGCTTCCAAATTTCATATATGGCATCTCCGATTGCGTCAACCATCCGCTCTTCTGGCTTAACTCCCTGGATGAATCTTAGGAACTTTTCATTTAAGACTTCTGCCGTAACCCTAATATGCCTCTGCTCGTGTCCACAGTGATAATAACCGTATTTTCTTCCTGTTTTTCCTTTACTGAATGAAGACGTGATACCATAGCCGCAGACAGGACATAGCAAAAATCCTCTAAGGTAAAAGTCCGGATGTTGTATTCTGTCTTTCTTCTTTGGAATCCTCGGTGTTCGGCATTCTAAAACAGCCTGGACTTGATTAAAAGTATCTTCATCGATTATAGGTTCATGGACACCCTTCACCTCACATTCAGGCCCGTCTCTATAGGCCGGAACGTGAATCAAGCCAATATAGAATCGGTTTTTAAGCATCCTAGTAAAGCTAGTTTTTGCCATCTTGGGGAACAACCTTCTCTTGATACAGATATATTGTTCTTCTCCTTTTGCCACTTCCTCAAATGCTTTCTTTACCAATATCGAGCGTTCTGGATCCACCTGTACTTCCGTGTCGTGCTTGCCTCTCCTCACATTAACATAGCCAATTGGTGCTTTACTCGCCCATTTCCCCTTCATCAATGTGCCGTGGATACCATCCTTGGTTCTTTTGGAAATCTTAATGTCTTCGGTATGGGCAACACCACAATATATTCCGAGCAAGGTGGACCATTCTGCGCCATCAAAATCTATAGTAGATTCTGTTGCGTTTATCTCAACACCAAGTTCATCATAGAATTTCCGTTTGTAGGTCAAAGCGAATTCCAAATTTCTTGTAAACCTGTCCCAGCGCAAGAATAATAGCTTATCAACAACGCTATGGTTTTTAATGCAGTATGCGTATACTTTGGCAAGTACAGGCCTGTCAAGTTCATATGATTTAGCCGAATGATCCTCATGATATACATCAATAATGTAGTAGCCATGATTAGCACAGTAGGCTCGCATTACTTTTTCTTGCACCTCAAGAGACGAGCCATCCTTTTGCTCGTCAGAACTAACTTTGCAATAAAGAATCACATTGATTTGTCTTTGGTCACTTAGTACTGTTCGCATTTTGTTCTGGGAATTAGGCGGTAAACTTTCATGCTTTTTTTCGTTTGAAAAAAAGTTGTAATTTTGCAGCGTCGAATTTCTATTGACGAAAGGTCCACAACGCTGGTGTTTAGACCCATTAGTGGGCCTTTATTGTGGGTTTCATTTTGCCGACACAGGTCACGGCTATGCCAAGAAATCGAACTGACTAAGAGTCATAAGTCTCAGCGGAGAACAGGCCACGTCAGCCAACGTTTGTATCCTTAGTGCCGTGGAGACTCCTCACGGGGGAATTAAGCGGCAAAGAAACCCACTTCATTTTACTTGTATATCCACGAAGCACACACAAAGGCCTTTTGCAATCCGGACTGCTTACACCGAAGGGCCATGAAAGGTCGCTCATAGGGACGGGCTTACAACGGGTCTTCAACGGGCTTACTGCGGGGGTGCGCTGGCGGTTGGAGTTGGCAGGGAAATTCCCATGAGTGGGCACTGGCGGATGGGAATTCCCGCAGAGGGATCAATCCTGATACTTTAGCGACCTACAGCAAATTATGGCTAGGACCCAACCCTCCCCTACCCCATGCGGAAGAAATAAAAAACCCTGCCTTATCAAGGTTGACTCAGCAGGGAAAAAAAATTAAAAAAAATGGATGAGGAATTTTCTAGAAGTTGACATCCAGGCCAAGGGAGATTCTTGTGCGCTGGGCTTCGATGTTGGCATTGTCGTTGAGGTCGGTCATGCCGTAATAGTAGACTCCATGTATGCCCACTTTGCCGAAGAACAGGCGAGCTCCATAGGAGAGCCCCCAGCTGTAGCGCTCGGCAATGTAGCCTTCTTGGTTGAAATCGTTGGTGGTGAAGCCGTCTTCGGTCCACGAATTGGTGACACCGAGGATGTTGGACTTATAGTCCATCCGGTTGAGGATGGCGTAGTTGAGCGTGGCACCGCCGAAGATGGTGAGGCCGACTTTGCGTCCGAAGTGGAGGGTGTAGTTGAGGAGGAAGGGAACATCGACATCGACCTGGGTGGTGGTACGTTCGACACCGGCCACATTCATGATGCTGAGTGTGTCTTTGGCAAGGATGTATTCGCCATTGATGCCCATGAGGAGGCCGAAGTTGTGGTTGAGGTCGATATTGAAACTGAAACCGGCATAGAGTCCTGGTGCAGTGGTGGAAGAGCTGGCTACATTCACAAGATGGTTGATGCTGGTAACCTGGTTCTGAAGGGCACCCAGGTGGAAGTTGACCTGAGCCTTAGCACCGTCCAAAGCCAGCATAGCAACAATAGCAAATGTGAATATTTTCTTCATTGTCGTTTTCAATTTTATGCTTATTTAACGGAGGGAATGGCAATATATTGTAGGAGAACGGTGTTTTTAGCATTATTTAACATAGGTGTGTGGATTGTAGATTGTAAAATGTAGAATGTAAAATGTAGAGGGTAGAATATAGAGGGTGAGCGACCTCAAATTATTCATTTTGGCAGGAGCGCATAGTCCAACCGATGCTTATTGTTGGAACTGTTTGAGGTATGCTACAACGAAAAAAGCCTACGCGAGGCGTAGGCTTTTGGACACTGTATGTTATTGAAACAGTTAGTCTTCGAGAAACCACTTGCAGGACTCGAGATAGTGAGGATCGCGAGCGGCGTCGAGGAGCAGCAGATAGCCCATGATGGTGGTGGCAATGTGCTCGGTGAGACGGCGTGCCATGTGGTCGAAAAGAGGATCGGTGGTGCCGTTGGCAGTAGCACGGGCGTGGAGAGCCTCGTATTCAGCAGCGCGAGCGCGGAGCTTGGCCAGGCATTCTGCCATTTCGCCCTCGGTGGCAACCTGAGCAGCCTTGGCATCGTAGTCAGCGATGAGGCTGACATAAGCGCCGCTGGCAATACCCTTGATGGCAGCAACAACCTGGAGCTGGCTGGTACCCTCGTAGATGGTGAGGATGCGGGCGTCGCGATAGAGGCGCTCGCAAGCATATTCTTTCATGAAGCCGGAGCCACCGTGAACCTGGATGCAGTCGTAGGCGCACTTGTTGGCGAACTCGGAGGCGGTCATCTTGACAAGAGGAGTGAGGATGTCGGCGGTGCGAGCAGCCTGCTTGCCGGTGCCAGAGAGGTCGACCCAACGAGCGGTCTCATACATGAGGGTGCGAGCACCTTCAAGACGAGCACGCATGCCGTTGATAAGATCCTGAACAGCAACGAACTGACCAATAGCGTGGCCGAACTGTTCGCGGGAAGCTGCATATACCTCAGCTTCGCGAAGGGCTGCTTCGCAAAGACCGATGGACTGAGCGCCAACACCGAGGCGAGCGCCGTTCATGAGGGACATAACGTATTTGATAAGACCGAGTTTGCGGGAGCCAACAAGCTGAGCGGGAGCGTTGCGGAAAACGAGCTCGGCGGTGGGGGAACCCTTGATACCCATTTTGTTCTCAATACGGCGAACGGTCATACCGCCATCAGCTTTGTCGAAAACGAAGTAGCTGAGGCCGCGGCCATCGGTGGTACCTTCCTCGGAGCGAGCCAGGACAAGGTGGATGTCGGCATCACCGTTGGTGATGAAACGCTTCACACCATTGAGACGCCAGCAGTTAGCGGCTTCGTCCCAGGTAGCTTTGAGGCGGACGCTCTGGAGGTCGGAACCTGCATCGGGTTCGGTGAGGTCCATGGAGCAAGTAGCGCCCTCATAGATGCGGGGGAGGTATTTGTCTTTGAGTTCTTCGGAAGCGAATTCCTGGATAGTGTCGGCGCAGTCCTGAAGACCCCAGATGGTGGCGAAGCCCACATCAGCGCGAGCAATCATCTCGGCAGCCATGACGGCGACCACGCGGGGCATGTTCATGCCGTTGTATTTGCGCTCGAGGGTCATGCCAAAGAGACCGCTCTGGACGAGAGCGTGGAGGTTCTGGGCGGTGCCAGGAGCATACTGGATGCGACCGTCAACCAGCTTGGGACCTTCGTGGTCGACATCGGCAGCATTAGGAGCGATGACCTCGCCGGCGATTTCGCCAAGGAGGTTGAGCACCATGTCGTACTGGCGCACTGCGGTCTCGGCATCAGCGGGACCACCTTCACCGGTTTTAGTGAAACCCTTCTCACGGACGTCGGTCACGTGAGCCATATCGGGGTGATGAAGATAGAAAGAAAGACTAGGGTTGTCGTTATAAAAATTCATAATTACTTCAAATTATTGGAATAACAATCCATCAGCATGGGGACCACGGTGGCAACGTCGCCGATGATGGTGTAGTCGGCGATGGCGTTGATAGGAGCGTTGGGGTCGGTATTGATGGAGATGATTTTAGAAGACTGCTCCATGCCGGCACGGTGCTGGACTGCGCCAGAGATACCGCAAGCGATATAGAGGCGAGGACGCACGGTGACGCCGGTCTGGCCAATCTGACGCTCGGGCTCGCAGAAGCCTGCATCGACAGCGGCGCGGGTGGCACCTACCTCACCACCAATGAGGTGGGCAAGGTCGTGGAGCATCTTGAAGTTTTCTTTGGAGCCTACACCGTAGCCACCAGCAACGATGATGGAAGCACCCTTGATGTTGATGCTCTTCTCAACGATTTCGCGGCGGATGATGGTGACAGCCTTGTCGGCCTCTTCGAGGAGACCAGCCACATCGACCATGGTGAGAGTGCCCTTGTGGTTAGCGTCGAAGATTTCCTTGCGCATAACGCCCTCGCGGACAGTTGCCATCTGGGGTTTGTTCTCAGGGGTGATGATGGTGGCGATGATGTTGCCGCCGAAAGCGGGGCGGATCTGATGGAGGATGCCTTTGTACTCCTTGCCGGTGAGGGTGTCGGTATGGTCGCCGAGCTCAAGGGCGGTGCAGTCGGCGGTAAGGCCGCACTGGAGGCGAGAGGAGATACGGGGAGCGAGGTCGCGGCCCACGGTGGTAGCGCCAAAGAGGACTACGTCGGGCTGCTGCTCGTTGAGGACTTTAAGGACTACCTCGAAGTGAGGCAGGGTGCGATAGGGAGACAGGCGAGCGTCGTCGGCCATGAAGACCTCGTCGACACCATAGGGGTAAAGCTCGGCAGCCACAGCCTTGACATTGCTACCGGCGACAACAGCCTGGAGGCGGCCGTTCATCTCGGTGGCCAGCTGACGACCCTTGGTGCAGAGTTCGAGGCTGATATCGGCGATGTGGTTATTTTCTGTCAGTTCGCAATATACTAAAACATTGTTCATAATAATCGATTGATGATTTAAGATTTAATATTTAAGAGCCCGGACCGGAGCCATTACAGCGTTTCTTTCAAAATCCACACTCTTAATTTTAATTCTTAATTTTTAATTGTTAGATGATGTGCTCGGCGATGAGGGTGCCCATAAGTTCGCTGAGAGCCTCGGTCTTGGGCTCTACCATCTGGCTCTCTTTGTGAGCGAGAACGACATTCTGGATTTTCTTAACCTTGGTGGGGGAACCTTTCTTACCGATGCGGTCGAAATCGGGCTTGATGTCATCAGCGTTGCGAGTCTCAACAGCCTGGCCATCGAGTTTCAGCAGACGATGGGCATGTGCGAAACGGCAGGGCTGAGCAGTGCCGGTAACGGTAACAACAGCGGGGAAGTTGACACGCACCTGCTCGATACCGTCAGCAAGACGGCGAGTGAGCTCGATGCTCTTGTTGTCGACATTGACAAGGGTCTCGGCGTAGGTGACCTGGGGGATGTTGAGTTTTTCAGCAACCTGGGGGCCTACCTGGGCGGTATCGCCATCGATAGCCTGACGGCCGCCGATGATGAGGTCGACATTGCCAACCATCTCAACAGCCTTGCTGAGGGCATAGGAGGTGGCCAGTGTGTCGGCACCACCGAGGCGAGGATCGCTGAGCACGAAGCCTGCGTCAGCACCACGGGACATGGAGTCGGTGATGATGCCGGCAGCCTTGGGAAGACCCATAGTGACTACGGTGATGTGGGAGCCGGGCATGCGGTCCTTGACCTGCAGAGCCATCTCGAGGGCGTTAAGGTCTTCGGGGTTGAAGACGGTGGGGAGGGCGGCACGGTTGACGGTGCCGTCGGGGTTCATTGCATTGGCACCAACATTGTGAGTGTCGGGAACCTGTTTTGCAAGTACAACAATTTTCAAACCTGACATGGGAAGATTATTGGTGTTATTATTAGTATTCATTTATCTTAGATTGATGAAGCTGATGGAGCTCACGATGTTGGAGGAGTTGATGAAGTTGGAAAGATTCCAAAACTTCATCAACTACATCAACTACATAATCAAATTAACTTCATCAACTCCATTAATCTTAATTAATTACAGAGAGAGACCGCCGTCGCAACGGAGTACCTGACCAGTGATGTAGGTAGACAGTTCGGAAGCGAGATACACTACAGTGCGAGCGATATCGTCGGCCTGACCGGGGCGACGCATGGGGATAGCCTTCAGCCATTCGTTGAGGGCTGCCTCACCAAGCTGCTGGGTCATGGGAGTCTCGATGAAACCGGGAGCGATAGCGTTGACACGGATGCTGCGGGAACCAACTTCCTTAGCCAGGCTGCGGGTGAAACCGATGATACCAGCCTTGGTGGAGCTGTAGTTGCACTGGCCAGCATTACCGTTGATACCAACGATGGAGCTGATGTTGATGATGGAACCGCTGCGCTGTTTGAGCATGATGGGGGTGAATGCCTTGCAGTAGTTGAAGACGGACTTCAGGTTGCAGTTCATGACCAGATCCCAGTCAGCCTCAGACATGCGGAGGAGCAGGTTGTCGCGGGTGATACCGGCATTGTTGATGAGGATGTCCAGACGGCCAAACTCTTTCTGCACTGCGTCGGCAATGCCCATGGTGACTTCGGTATTGGAAGCGTCGGCAGCAAAGAAGCGGCAACGACGGCCCATAGCGGTGATTTCAGCCTCGAGCGACTTGCTGTTATCGTCCTCGCGGAAGTCGGTGAAGATAACGTCGGCACCTTCCTTGGCCAACATGAGTGCGGTTGCGCGACCGATGCCGCGGGATGCGCCAGTGATGAGCGCGATTTTATTTTCTAAGAGGTTCATAGTCGAATATTATATATAATTAGAATCAATATTATTTGTTCTTGGGAACGAGGGTGAACATGAGTTTGCCCTTGACGCAGAGCTGACCTTCGACAGTGGCCTTAGCCTCAACCATATAGGTTCCAAGGCGGCTTTCGATAATCTTGCTGGTGATCTCGACGGTGTCGCCGGGGCGGACCTGGCGTTTGAAGCGTGCGCCATCAATACCGCTATAGAAGGGGGTAGTGTCTACCAAAGCTTCTTTCAGCAGGATGCAGCTGCTCTGAGCCATGATTTCGCAAAGGATGACACCGGGAACCACGGGGTATCCGGGATAGTGGCCTTGGAGGAAGAATTCTTCACCAGTCACGTGATAGTGTGCGACTCCGATTTCGCCACGGAGTTCAACATCATCAACGAGCAGCATGGGCTCGCGATGGGGCATGAAAGTCTTAATTTCGTCTCTATTGAGTACCATATATCAAAAATTTCTTGTTTGCAATAATTAGATTTTACGCAGAGCCACGCAAGCGTTCTGACCGCCAAAACCGAAAGAGTTGGAGATTGCCACCTCAGCAGCAAAGTCAACAGCGGTGTTGGGAGTGTAGTTCAGGTCGCATTCGGGGTCGGCCTCACGATAGTTGATAGTGGGAGCCACAACACCGTGCTTCAGTGTCAGTGCGCTGACAACCAGTTCGATTGCGCCGGCAGCACCCAGCATGTGGCCCATCATCGACTTGGTGGAGCTGATCACAGCCTTGCGAGCCAGATCCTCACCCAGAGCCTGCTTGATAGCGCTGGTCTCGCTCTTATCGTTGAGAGAGGTAGAAGTACCGTGAGCGTTGATGTAGAGCTTTTCGCCCTGATAGTTAGCGCCCTGGAGAGCCAGACGCAGAGCCTCGGCAGCGCATTTGCCGTCAGCTCTAGGAGCGGTAACGTGGTGAGCGTCGCAGGTGTTGCCATAGCCAACCACCTCGGCATAGATGTTGGCACCGCGCTTCACAGCCATGTCGTAGTCTTCCAAGATCATGACGCCAGCGCCTTCACCCATGACGAAACCATGACGGCGTGCGTCGAAGGGGATAGAAGCGGCATTGCGGTCCTCGGTGGTGGCAAGAGCCTTGCTGTTAGCGAAACCGCCGATGGCAATCTCGGTGATAGCAGCCTCGGTGCCGCCAGTGATCATAGCGTCGGCCAGACCTTCTTTAATCATGCGGTAAGCCTCGCCAATGGAGTGAGTACCAGTAGCGCAAGCCGTAACGATAGGCAGGTTGGGGCCCTGGGCGTTGACCATGATAGCCACGTTAGCGCCAGCGATGTTGCCAATCATCATGGGGATGAACAGAGGGCACACGCGACGGACACCTTCGGAAAGAATCTGAGTCTGCTCCTTGATGAAGGTGTGGATGCCGCCGATACCGCTACCGATAGCAGTACCAAAACGTTCAGGCTGAACATGTTCGCCTACCACAAGGCCGCTGTCGGCCATAGCCTGCTTTGCAGCTGCCAGAGCAAACTGAGCGTAACGGTCGTTGCGGCGAGCCATGGTCTTGTCCAAACCCAATGCCAGGGGGTCGAAGTTCTTGACCTCAGCAGCCACGTGCACGGGCAGATCGGGGTTCTGGATAGAGGTGATGGTGTCAATACCATTAACGCCCTTGGTCAAGTTGTCCCAAAGGGTATTAATATCATTACCAAGAGGGTTGACACAACCCAAACCAGTTATAACTACACGTTTCATAATTTTCTAAATCTAAAAATTGATTAATAATTGATTTTATGCCAGCGCACAACGGCAGCACCGGAAGTGAAACCGGCACCAAAAGCGCTAAAGGCAAGCAACTGACCTTCCTGGAGTTTGCCGGAGCGCGACACCTCGTCGAGCAGCACAGGGATAGATGCGGAAGATACGTTGCCGTAGTTCTGAATATTCTGGGGCACTTTCTCCTCGGGCTGGCCCAGATGCTCGCGAATCGAATTCAAGATGCGGGCATTGGCCTGGTGAAGAATGAAATAGTTGATTTGATCAGGAGTAACATTGGCCATCTCCATCACCTTATGGAGGTCTTTCTGCGAAGACTCAACAGCCATGCGGAACACTTCGCGACCATTCATCTTCAGTGGCTCGGTTTCGTCAATGCCTTCCTTCTCATAAGGGTTGCTTTCGAAACGGCGTTTGTAGACAATCACATCGCGGTTGGGCACAGTGCCCAGGCAAAGCGAGAGAAGATCGTCGCTCTCATTGCTGACCACAACAGCACCGGCACCATCGCCAAAGAGAATGGTGGTGTCGCGCTTGGACCAATCATTGAAATGCGCAGGCTCCTCGGCAGCCACAATCAGAATCTTGTGGGCGGCACCGGACTTGAGCATACTGTCGGCCACCTGGATGGCATACATAAAACCAGTGCAAGCAGCATTCAAGTCGAAGCTGGGAGCATGCAAGCCCAGATGAGCCTGGATGATGGAACCCAGGTTGGGGGTCACAAAGTTGTTGCCAACGTTAGAACAAATAACAAAATCGATATCGTCAGGATTAACCTTTGACGACTCAAGAGCACCCTTCGACGCTGCCACGGCAAGGTCAGTGAGGGTCTCAGTGGTGCGAACACGGCGGGCACGGATGCCTGTGCGAGAGGCAATCCATTCATCATTCGTGTCAAGGAATTCGGCCAGCATATCATTCGTCACACTGAATGATGGCATAGCACTTCCTGTTCCAATTATTCTCATATCAAAATTTATTTAATTTTCAAATTTAATGATTCATTAACATGCATAACAAGCCCCTAAAAGAGGTCGCCATTAAATTTGCAAAGAAACATATAATTTTTGTATTATACAATAAAAAAAACGTTCCCAGCACAATAAAATAGGCGAAATCGTGTTATTTTAGGTAAAATAACGGCATTTTTGGCGAAATATTATAAATTAACATGAATTTTTTTAGCAAGGCAGAACTACACGCACCCCAATTTCTCACCGAAAAAAGGAGCATTTTTCATTTTTTGGCCCTCGTCACGGCAGTTTCCATCATCTTTTGGATCGTCTACCGACCCATAGGAAAGATAGGCGACATCGGCGGCCTTTGGGGGCAGATGATGACACTCTACACAGCCATCTTGGTGGCCACGGGACTGCTCATCATGTCGCTCAGCCGAGTGGTGCTCTACAACATCCAACGACGGATTCACATACGCATCTGGGGCTATATCGCGTGGCTGCTGGGCGAATGGGCAATCATTGTTGGCATGATTGTTTGGCTGGCACAGACGCTCAACACCAACGAGGGCCTCTCCTACTTCACCACCGTGTCGCGCACCGCCATCTTTGTCACGGCCATCCTCATCATACCTTATGTCATCAGCATCCTCCTATTCCTCCTGCGCGAGAAAAAGATGGAGATTGCCGCACTCGAAGCCATGATCAAACAGCAGGTCCCGGCCCAGCCTCAGATGAACGGCATGATGAACTTCTACGACCGGAGCGGCCACCTGACCTTCGGCACCAAGCGCAAAAACATCCTCTACATAGCTTCCAACGACAACTACACCAACATCTATTATCTTGACGAGGGAACCGAGGCCTGCCACATCCACCACTGCTCAATGAAGCAGGTGGAAGAGGGCTACGCCAACCAGGGACTGCTGCGATGCCACCGCAAATTTTTGGTGAACACCGACAACGTGAAACTCATGCGCCGCGAAGACGACGGCCTGGTTCTGGAACTGATCGGCACCGAAACCAAGATTCCGGTATCAAAGACCTATATCGACCGCGTGACACATTATTTCGCCGGAGTGCCTATCCAATCCTAGCGGCCGCCGCACAGATCATAATCCATCACGAGCAATTCACCATCGCCCCGCAACCGGGACTCAACGCTCCACAACCTACACCCTACAACCTATCATTCTCCGTTCCGGCCGACGGGTCTTCGACGGGCTTACAACGGGCCTTCGACGGGGGTGGGGCAGGAGGATTCCCCGGGGGAGGCGGCGCTTGGTGTCTCATCGAATTCTTTTGCAAAGATACGAAAAATTTCCGACATGGCGGGTGTTTATCTTGCTTCATAGAGTCGTTTGCGCTCTGATGCGGTGCGATGCGGTCGGTTGCGAGGTTGCTGTGCGGTGTTGTTGGTGCGTAATTTATTGGTTTTGAGCTGACTGACAATTATTTTTGGATACTGGGCTGTGGGCATTGGCGCCATGGTTCTTGCGCTCGGGGTTCCTGAGCCGATGATTTCCAGGGCTTTGTTCGTGGTGTGTCCGGCCGAGGAGAGTGGCTTGTGTTGGGTGTCTCCTCCAAGCGGTTTGGTTTTCGGCTAAGATTTTCGTCAAACAGTCGGTTTCTGGTGATTGTTTTCCATTCCAGTATTCCATTTTACCCCTATAGGGGTTAAAAATGGAATACTGGAATGGAAAAGCATTATCGCCAGGCGCTGTATAACGGCATGGGTGAATGGTTGGCGAACTTACGCTGTGGATCGCTGGCTGTAGTCTGGCGGCGCATGCCGAGACGGTTGGCATGGCATACTTCACCGCCAGGGGCGCGGGATGATGGGCGCAAGAGTGATGAGTTGCTTTGGATGGTGAGAACGAGAGGGTTAGTTACGCTATTTTTCGCTGTTTTGCGTTCCTAAATTCTAGTTACAAGTGCAACACTAAGTAGAAAAAAAAGAGCACCGAAATTTGGTGCTCTCAGGTAAAATGACTACTTTTGTGTTGAATTATGAGAAGATATAATCACCTTACCAAAGAGCAAAGATACACAATTT
>JAZLLD010000086.1:0-39165 GCA_045597945.1 Bacteroidales bacterium | reverse complement strand
TATCACCAACCATCAGGTGAAAAACCTCATCGCTACCCATATTGGCACCAACAATAACACTATCGACCAGATGAATGCTGGCGAACTCAACGTGACCCTTCAGCCCCAGGGCACCCTGGCCGAGCAGATTCGCGCTGCTGGCGCAGGCCTTGGTGGTGTTCTTACCCGCACCGGTCTCGGCACCGTGGTGGAGAACGGCAAGCAGAAGGTGACTGTTGACGGCGTTGAGTATCTTCTGGAGAAACCCGTGCGCGCTGATGTGGCTATCATCGGTGCCAACATCTGCGACGAAGCAGGTAACCTCGTCTACAAGGGCACCAGCCAGAACTTCTGCCCCATGATGGCTACCGCAGCCGATACCGTTATTGTCGAGCCCCAGCAGATTGTTAAGAATGGCGAGATCGCTCCCGAGAATGTGAAGACTCCCGGTATTTTTGTTGACTATATCATTAAATAGGTAATAATATAAAAGTGAAATAGTGAAGAGTGATCGGACAGATGCCTGATTACACATCACTGGTCACTGATCACAAAATTTAAACTAACTATGGCAATTACTTCTATGCTCCGCTTGCGCATGAGCGCAAAAGACGCACACTACGGTGGAAACCTGGTAGATGGCGCACACATGGTTCACCTCTTTGGCGATGTTGCCACCGAGCTCCTTATCAAACAGGACGGCGACGAAGGTCTCTTCTGCGCTTATGATATGGTTGAGTTCAAGGCTCCCGTCTATGCAGGCGACTATATCGAGGCTTACGGCGAAATCACCCACGTCGGCAACACCTCCCGCAAGATGAAATTTGAGGCTTACAAGGTTATCCGCACCCTCCCCGAAATCAGCGCCAGCGCTGCTGAGGTTCTTGAGGAGCGCGTTCTTGTGGCCCGTGCTACCGGCACCTGCGTTACTCCCAAAGAGTGCCAGCGCTACAACAAATAAGCCATCATTAGGCTGACAGTCAAAGGTGAGGAATTCCCACTCCTCACCTTTGTCGTATTAATAGCGAAGAGTGAAGTGGTTAATTTGTTGAATTGAAAGGGCAGAGACCAGTTTCAAATCAACAAATCAACAATCCACAGAAAAACACCCTATTATGAATAAAATTAAATTTTGGATGAACAATGCGCGTGCATTGGCTCTCCCCCAAAGTCTCACACCCGCCATCACCGCTGCCGTCATGTGTATCGGTGCTCCATCCTTCAGCTGGTGGCTTGCGCTGCTGGCCGTCGTTGGCATTGCTCTCGCACATCTGAGCTGCAACCTCTTCGACGATTATTTCGACTATAAGAATGCTGGTCTTCAGAGCCGTCAGCGCCTTGTGCGTGCCGGTATGCGTGCCCACATGGGCAAGTGCGAATATTTGGCACAGGGCCAGGCCACACTCAACCAGACTCGCAATGTGGCTGCCCTCATGGGCTTGATGGCCATTGCGTTGGGTGTTGTGGTGGCTTCGGTTCGCGGTATCAACATCATTTATATTGCCCTGGCAGGAGGTCTGCTGGGCTTCTTCTATTCGGCCAAGCCCTTCTGCCTTGGCTATCACGGCCTCGGCGAACTCATCACGGGTCTCATCTTCGGACCTCTGCTGATGATGGGCGTCTCTGTGGCTGCTTGCGGTACGATCGATCCTAATGTAGTCTACATGAGTATTGCCGTGGGTCTGCTGGTTGTCAATATCTTATATTCCCACTCTATGATGGACCTCGATGCCGACAAGAGCGTGGGTAAGACCACCCTGGCTGTGGCGCTGAAGAAATCGTGGGCAGTCTTCGTGGCCTTCCTCTTCTTCAATTTCGGAGCCTATGTGGCTGTCGTCTTGGGCGTGATCATGGGCAATCTCTCTCCTGTTTATCTGCTTGTGCTGGGTGTGCTACCCAGGAGTGTCATCATGTGCAAGGCCATGTGGCAGTTCGAGCACGGCGAGCGCGAGAAGATGCAGCGCAACCGTTGGATGGGTGCCATGGCCAACTGGGAGGCCATTCAGAAAGCCGGCTTCGACTGGTTCATGTTGCGCTGGTATCTGAGCCGCAACATCACCTCAGCCTTCTGCAGCACCGTGGCCATCGTGGCCGTTGTCTGCCATTTTATTTCGTAATACCAACATACTTCAAAGTATCAACAGCTAATGAAAAAACTCTTCTATACGGCTTTTTGGTTCTTCCGTGCGCGGTTCTTGGGCCGTCGCAAACCTCTGCAGTCGGTCATTTTCATCACCGACCGTTGCAATCTGCGTTGCCAGCATTGTGCCCTGGCCGCCAACACGGCCAATCCTGCCGACAAGACCTTTGAGCAGGTGCGTCAGGAAATGGAATACTGCTATGCCCAGGGTTCTCGCTTTATCGACTTTGAGGGTGGCGAGCCTACCCTTTGGCGCGATGGCGACCGCACGGTGAACGACCTTATCGACGAGGCTAAGCGCATGGGTTTCTTCTCCTGCACCATCACCACCAATGCCCAGCGCCCCTTTGCCGGCAGCCATGCCGACAGTATCTGGGTGAGCATGGATGGCACCCAGCCTTTCCACGACAAGGTGCGTGGCGAAGGCACCTTCCAACGCCTTGAGCAGAATATTGCCTCTTGCGGCCATAAGCATGTGAGTGTCAATATGGCCATCAACACACTCAACCTCTCCTGCGTAGCCGATGCGATAGAATATGTCCACAACAATCCCCATATCGAGATGATTTCCTTCAGTTTCCACACCCCGTATGCCGGCACCGAGGCGCTCTTTGTGGATTGGGACACCCGCCGTCAGATCATCGACACCATCATCGCCTATAAGAAAAAAGGCTATAAGATCATGAATTCCGTCTCGGCACTCAAACTGATGAAAGACAATAAATTTGAGAAACAGTGCTGGGTGTCGAACTTTATCCTGCCCGACGGTACCAAACTCACCGAATGCACCGGCAAGACAGCCGGCGTGTGCGACCGCTGCGGTTTCGGCATGGCCGCCGAGATGCGCTCGGTGTTCGATTTCAAGATTGATACAATTATTGCGGGCAGCAAACTTCGTATGTGACACCACTAAACCAATACAATTATGAACATTTCAAAACTCGGTATTCTCCCCAAGATTCTTATTGCCATTGCCTTAGGCATCGGCTGTTCGTTCTTCTTCCCCGGATGGGCTGTGAGGGTCTTCCTCACTTTCAACTCCATTTTCAGCAACTTCCTTGGCATGTTCATCCCCTTGCTGATCATCGGTTTGGTGGCTCCCGGCATTGCCGACCTGGGCAAGGGTGCGGGCAAACTGTTGCTCATCACTGTGGTGCTGGCCTATGGCTCTACCGTGATTTCGGGTGTTTTCTCCTATGTCTCATGCAGTTTGGCCTATCCCCATATCCTGGGAGATGGTCTTGCATCGCTTGGAAATATGGACATGAGCAACTCGCTCACACCGTATTTCACCATCGAGATGCCGGCATTCATCTCTGTCACCACGGCGCTGGTGCTGGCCTTCATCCTTGGTCTTACCACCGCCCATATCAGCGGTACAACCATGCGAGGCTTTCTTGTTGATTTTCGCGATATTATCACATCGGTCATCTCCAAGGTCATCATCCCTTGTCTGCCACTCTACATC
Source organism: Bacteroidales bacterium (assembly GCA_045597945.1). GTDB lineage: Bacteria > Bacteroidota > Bacteroidia > Bacteroidales > P3 > Colimorpha. Next base: position 35,578 of record JAZLLD010000086.1, on the reverse strand, counting down.
TTCGGCATTTTCCTGCAGATGGGTGCCGAAGGCCATGTGGATCCGGTGCTGAGTGCGTTCCTTAAGATTGTCGGCTTCATCTTCCTGCTCCATGTCACCGAGTTGGTGGTCATCTTTCTTGTGGCTGGCCCTATTGCCAAGAAGAATCCTTTCAAAGCCCTTGTCACCATGCTGCCTGCCTATGTCACTGCCCTCGGCACAGCTTCCTCGGCAGCCACCATCCCCGTCACTCTTCAGCAAGCCATCAAGAATGGTGTCCGGCCTGAGACGGCAGGGTTCACCGTGCCACTCTGCGCCACCATCCACATGCCTTGCAGTATCTTGAAAATCACCGCTGTCGCCTACGCCATCACCCTCAGCATGGGTCTTCCGTCCGACTTTCCCACTTATCTCGGTTTTATCATGATGTTGGGCATCACCATGGTTGCCGCTCCCGGAGTGCCCGGTGGTGCTATCATGGCTGCGCTGGGACTTCTCAGCAGTATGCTGGGCTTTGATGCCAACATGCAGGGACTCATGATTGCCATCTATATTGCTATGGATAGTTTCGGTACTGCCGGCAATGTTACCGGCGATGGCGCTATAGCCCTGATTGTAGATAAGATCAGAGGCAATCACGAAGAGCAGCCCTCTGTAGCATGAACTCTATAGTTGCGTCCTAAAGTGTTGATTGTTGGGACATTCGGCAATTGACTGCTGGCGCATTTCCAATTGTCACAACATTGTAACAATAGAATGCTTGATAAATAAAAAAAACTTGCTACCTTTGCATTCCGAAAAGTAGATAGCATTTAACGTATTATACATTATTATTCAAGTGGATTCATGAAGATACTTGTTGTTGACGATGAGCAGGATATATGCGAAATTCTGCGGTTCAATCTGGAAAAAGAAGGCTATGAGGTAGACTCGGCCAACTCGGCCGAAGAAGCACTGGCTTTGATTGGCACTATGCATAGTGGGGGCACTGCGTTGTATCCTGATTTGATATTGTTGGATGTGATGATGGGCGAAATGTCGGGCTTTCAGATGGTCCAAAAGCTCAGGCAGAATCCAAAAACGGAGCACATCCCTGTAATCTTCATCACCGCACTCGATGGTGAGGACCAGATAGTGGAAGGCCTCAATTACGGGGCCGACGACTACATTGCCAAACCCTTGAGCATGAAAGAAGTGAAGGCAAGAGTGAGGGCAGTGCTCAGGCGTTCGGTCTCAGGCGAAAATGGTCAAGAGAAGGTGCCGCCTTCAGCCAATGAGTTCAGCTATGAAGGCATCATACTGAATCTGGATGCCAAGGTGGCCACCCTGGATGGCGAACCGCTTTTGCTTACCAAGCTAGAGTTCGAATTGCTCTCGCTTTTCCTCCAGCATCCCAACAAGGTGTTTGGCCGCAACGATCTGCTGGCCCATTGCTGGCCGCAGGATGTGTATGTGCTGGACCGCACCGTGGACGTCAACATCACCCGCTTGCGCAAGAAGATGGGGGAATACGGAAAACACATCAAGACACGTGTGGGTTATGGCTACTGCTTTGAAAAGTAAATCGTTCCAGAAGAACCTCTTTTTCAGTATTGGTGGAATATTCTTGCTGTTTGCCATTTGTTTTACTGTATATCAGTTTCAGCGCGAACGCGAGTACAAGATAGATATACTCCATTCGCGGTTGCAGATGTATAACTATGAAATGATGGAGTCGTTGGGAAGAGAAGGTGTCCTTACCGACAGTATCTTTTACCATTACACTCGGCTGCATCGTACCGACCGTATGCGAGTGACCATTATCGGTATTGACGGAAAGGTTTTGCTTGATGACGACTGCATGGCGGTGGACAGTCTGCCGAACCATTTGCAGCGCCGCGAGGTGCAGATGGCGCTGAAAGACGGTAGCGGCTACGATATTAAGCGCACTTCCCAGTCCACACATGAAACCTACTTTTATTCGGCTACCCGGTTTGGCGATTTAATCATCCGGTCGGCTGTCCCATATTCAGCAGAACTCACAGCTTCGCTCAGGGCCGACAACACCTATCTGTATTTCACCCTTGTGCTTACGCTGTTGCTGGGTATTGTGCTGTATCTCAATACGCGTAGAATCAGCAGACACATCAGCTATCTGCGCCAGTTTGCGGCCGATGCCGAGCGGGGCGAAGAACTCGACCATGAGTTGGAACGCCGCCTGCCTGACGATGAACTTGGCGAGATTTCGCACACTATCATCACCCTTTATTGGAAATTGCGCCACAGCGAAGAAGAAAAACTGCGCATCAAACGCCAGCTCACCCAGAATGCCGCCCACGAACTGAAGACACCGGCATCTAGCATACATGGCTATCTGGAGAGCATCTTGGATAATCCAGATATGCCTGAGTCGCAGCGACTTCATTTCTTGCAACGTTGTTATGCCCAAAGTGAGCGGATGAACAAACTCCTGTTGGATATGAGTGCGCTTACCAAGCTGGATGAAATGGATAGTGGCGGAGCTAGTTGCCAGGGAAATTTCAAATCGGTGGATGTGATAGCCCTGATAGAGAATGTCCTTGAGGATACGGCTTTGCAGCTGCAAGCCAATGGCATAGAGGCCACTGTCGAAACGCCTCGGCAAGTGGTGGTCTTTGGCGACAATAGTCTGCTCTATGGTATTTTCCGCAATCTTATCGACAATGCCATTGCCTACGCATTAGGGGCTACTGAGTTGAAGATAAAGTGCGAAGAGGTGATGAATGAGAACACACGGTTCTATAGGTTTGCTGTCAGCGATAATGGACCGGGCGTCTCCCCCGAGCATTTGCCATTGATATTTGAGCGCTTTTATAGGGTGGACAAGGGCAGGTCGCGCAAACTTGGCGGCACCGGTCTTGGGTTGGCCATTGTCAAGAATGCCGTGGCAGCCCATGGTGGCACAGTCAAAGCCGAGCCAACTCCTGGTGGCGGACTGACAGTCTCTTTTGTCTTACAGTCTGAGTCCTAATAATTTATGTGCTATTAGGATATATGCGCAACGCTAGATTTGCAGGGCGCAGAGTCATAGTTTGACTTAATATTGTTGTTCAAATGTAGCCGATAATTCGGCTAGTCCAGCACCCAAGCTTCGCCCTACCGTCGCTAGTTTTACCTTAGTTATTCTATATTTATACCTTAGTTATTCTATTATATATAGGATAAATATAGTATAAATAAGGTATAAATATAGGATAAGGAACGGGGGAAGGGCGGAGCTAGGGTGGGTCTGAGGGGTGGTGGAACAGTCGTAATTGCACTCAAAGGGTTGTTTATTATACTAGAGATTATTGACTATCTGTGCAAGGCCAGCATGGGTTTGTAATATTATTGTAACATCAATGTCATTATGTTGTAATTTTGGCTGAGTAATTTTGCAGCGTCAAACTCGGTCAGGTTGTGTCGCGTCAAAAAGATATTACACAACTGATTAGGGTGCGGATAATGATTATTAATGATAAAACAATAATTTGGTTATGAATTCTTTGTTTCTTGGAATTGTTATATTCCTTATCGTGCTTGCGATCTTCGACTTGGTAGTGGGTGTGAGCAATGATGCGGTCAACTTTCTAAATTCGGCCATTGGTGCAAAGGTGGCAAGTTTTAAGACTGTTGTGTTGGTGGCGGCCATTGGTGTGTTTGCCGGGGCGGCATTGAGCAACGGCATGATGGATGTGGCCAGGCATGGAATCATGATGCCGGAGTATTATTCTTTCTACGATGTGATGTGTGTGTTTCTGGCCGTGATGGTGACTGATGTGATTTTGCTTGATGTGTTCAACACATTGGGTATGCCTACGTCTACCACAGTGAGCATGGTGTTTGAGTTGCTTGGCGGTGCCTTTGCCGTTGCTTTGATTAGAATAGTTAATGGCGCAACTGATGCTAGTGGTGTGGCTTTGACGTTGGGCGATTTGCTCAATACCGAGAAGGCTCTTAGTGTGATATTGGGCATCTTCCTCAGTGTGGCGGTGGCTTTTGTCCTCGGTATTGTGGTGCAATGGATTGCCCGTGTGATATTTACCTTTACCTATAGGGTGAATGGAACGACCACCGATGTCCAAGGGGCTATGGGCGGTTTGGCTAGTTCTTCGCTGAAGATAGGCATTTTCGGAGGCATTGCTGTCACCAGTATTGTGTGGTTCTTGTTGATTAATGGCTTGAAAGGGTCAAGTATTATGACACCCGAGTTTAAGCGTCTGATTAACGATAATACTTGGCTGATTTTGGGTGGCGGTTTGGCAGTGTTTAGTGTCATTATGTCGGTGATGAGTGCTTTCAAACTCCCTGTGCTCAAGATGGTTGTGTTGTTCGGAACTTTTGCTTTGGCCATGGCTTTTGCGGGTAACGACCTTGTGAATTTCGTGGGTGTGCCGCTCACGGGTCTGGATGCCTATAACGACTTTGTGGCTCATGGCCAAGGCGATCCGTCTGCATTTATGATGAATTCTTTGATGGGCAGCGCTCACACATCGGTGGTTTATCTGGCGGTGGCCGGACTGGTGATGGTGCTCTCGCTGGTGTTCTCCAAGAAGGCGCAGAATGTGTTGAAGACTTCTGTCGACCTTTCTCGCCAGGATGAGGGTGATGAGATGTTCGGCTCTAGCGCTGTGGCAAGGGTGCTTGTGCGCAACACGCAGAAGGTGGCCTCGGCCATGGCCAATTGGATTCCTAAGTCGGTGAGTCGGTGGATTGGTTCGCGCTTCAATTCCGATGCGGCTGTATTGCCTCAGGATGCGGCTTTCGACCAAATCCGTGCTTCGGTCAACCTGGTGCTTGCCGGCTTGCTGGTGGCATTGGGCACCAGTCTGAAGCTGCCACTTTCTACCACTTATGTTACCTTTATGGTTGCCATGGGCACCAGCCTGGCTGACCGAGCCTGGAGCCGCGAGTCGGCAGTGTTCCGCATTACCGGGGTGCTGAGTGTTATTGGCGGCTGGTTCATCACGGCCGGCGCCGCGTTTGTCATGTGCTATCTTGTCACCAATGCCATCCATTTCGGCTCATTTGTGGCTATGGGTATTGCCGTGGTGGTTGCCATTGTGGTGTTGGTTCGTAGCAATATGAAATACAAGGGCGAGCGTGTGCTTAATGAAGAGGATTTGCTGTTCAAGCAATTGTGCCGCTCGCAGGACAAGGTTGAGAATTGGCGTTTGCTGAAAACTCATGTGGCACACAATATGGCTGAACAGCTCAGATTCACTATCAATTGCTTCACAAAGGTTTCCGATGCTTTTTTGCACGAAGAGTATAGAGCTTTGCGCCAGTCCACGCATGAGATAGAGACTGCCCACAAGCAGTTCAAGCGCTTGCGCCGGCGCGAGATTGTGGGATTCCGCAGGGTCGAACCTATTTTGGCAACAGAGAAGAACACTTGGTATTGGATGGTCAACAGCTCGGCAGAGCAGATGTTATACTGTCTTAAGCGAATCAACGACCCTTGCTGCGAGCATGTGGGCAATAATTTCTCGCCTGTGGACAAGGCGTATGCCTATGATTTCGTCAGATATCAGAGGCTGGTGGTGGATGTGCTGGCTGAGGCCCGGCAGATGGTGGTGGATGCGGATATCGATGGACAGGGTATTGAGCATCTGCGGGAGAAGGCAGACTTGATACAGAAGGATTTGGCGGATTACCGCAAGCTGGTGATTGACTCGATGCAGCAGAACAATGCTAATATTGAATCTACAACGGCCTATCTCAACATGGTCCAGGAGTCGCAGCAGATGCTCAGCTCTCTTCGGCAGATGCTCAAGGGTTTGGCCAAGTTTGCCGATCTTGGCTGAGTGAGCTTTGCGTTCTTATAAAATCATCACTAGTGTGCCGGCCAGGAGTAGCAGGCTGCCGACAAGGGTCTTCCAGGTGAATGCCTCTCCGAGGAAGATGGCGGCAAAGATGATGGTCAGCACCAGGCTGCATTTGTCGATGGGTACCACCTTGCTCACGTCGCCCACCTTGATGGCATAGAAGTAGCACAGCCAGGAGGCTCCTGTGGCCAGCCCTGAGAGGATGAGGAACAGCCAGCTGCGCGAGGTGATGTGGCTGAGGGAGGCGGCAAGGCTTTCGCCGGTATGCCCCCATCGATAGGTGATGAATACCATGGCCCAGGCCATTATGAGTACCACTACGGTGCGGATGGCCGTGGCCAGGTTGGAGTTGACGCCGTCGATGCCTATCTTGGCAAGGATGGCTGTGGCAGCGGCAAACACTGCCGATAGGATAGCAAATATCAGCCACATACGTTTCATTTTTAATGGTAGGGTTTAGTGTATGTCCAGTTTGGTGACGCTACCATCTTTCCATTCAATATCAACAGTTTTGCCTCCGCGGGCTTTGAGTCCGCGAACATAGCCTTCTTTGCCCCAGGCCTGCGGCAGTGCTGGCAGGGGGTGGATGTGGCCTTGGTCGTCGCTCTGCAGCAGCATTTCGCAAACACCTGCCATGCCGCCGAAGTTGCCGTCAATCTGGAAAGGGCTGTGGGCATCCAGCAGGTTGGGGTAGGTGCCGCCACCACGCCGGGTGTCAGGACCCTGGTATCTGTCGGGGCTAACATATTGCAGGAGTTTGCGGTAGGTGGCATAGGCCTGCTCGCCGTCCAGCAGTCGGGCGTGCAGATTCACCCGCCAGCCGGTGCTCCAGCCGGTGCTCTCGTTGCCGCGCAGTTGCAAGGTGCGTCGGCAAGCTTGGGCCAGTAGGTCATCATCTTCATTCATGGGGCAGATGCTGTTGCCGGGGTAGAGGCCGAAGAGGTGCGACTGGTGGCGGTGGTGTGGGTCGGCGTCGTCCCAGTCGTAGTACCATTCTTGCAGATGGCCTTTATTGCCAATCTTATAGGGCGCAAGTTTTTGGCATACGGTTTGGCATTGCTGGCTAAAATCGTTGTCGCCAACCACCTGTGCTGCCTTTGCGGCATCGGCCAGGCACTGCCAAATCATAGCTCGGTCGGCTGTGCCGCCGTAGAATGTGCCTCCGCGGAAGCCGTCGGGGACAATGTAGGTGTTCTCAGGCGAGGTGGAAGGCATGGTGATGAGGTAGTGTTCCTTCTCCACCATCCAACCCATGCAGAATTGCGCAGCCCCTTGCAACACAGGGTAATACTCGCGGAGAAATGCTGTGTCGCAGGTAAACGAGTAGTGCTGCCAAATGTGTGTGCTCAACCATGTTCCGCCCATATTCCAGTTGGCCCAGGTAGGGTCGCCACTGTGGTCGCCCACAGGCACACTCATGGCCCAGATGTCGGAATTGTGGCCTAGGCACCAGCCCTCTTTCACACCGAACATACGGCGGGCCGTCTGCCGACCACCGACGCTGACATTTTTCAAGAAAGACAGCAGCGGCATGTGCAACTCGCTGAGATTGGCCACCTCGGCGGCCCAGTAGTTCTCGCCGAGGTTGATGTTGGTGGTGTAGTTGCTGCTCCATGGTGGCAGGATCTGCTCATTCCATAGACCTTGCAGGTTGGCGGGTACTTCGGGGGTGCGCGAACAGCTGATAAGCAGGTATCTGCCGTATTGGAAATATGTTTCCTCCAGGTCGGGGTTGCACTCGTGGAGGTCGGTATAGCGGCGGAGCTGCACATCGGTGGGCAGTTTTGCAATGCTGTCGGGTGTGGTGCCGAGATCCAGTTGCACACGGTTGAATAGTTGTTGGTAGTCGTTGCGGTGATTGTATGCCAGAGCCCCCAAGCCGATTTCGGATGCCATGTCTATGCGGTTGCGAACGATTGACTTATAGTCGGCACCCTCTTTCACAGGGTCTTTGTCAAATCCATTGAACGAAGTAGCGTTGGCGATGAGCAGCACGATATCATTGCCGCTCTTGATTTTGAGTCGGTCGCCATCTTGTTCAATAGTAGTCATCCCCATAGCCTGGTTGATGACCCGGATGATGGTGCGAAAATGGATGCCGCGCTCTTGGTCGTACCAGAACGATTTTTTGGCCCAAAGGTAATGAGGCACAGAATGATAGGCGGCATATCCGTCAACGATAATCTCGTTTCCTCTTACTTGCACGGTGTGCGGTAATTGAGAATTGAAACGCAGCACAAAGTCAAAAGGTTCAACACCATATAGCTGCACTGCCATCACATTGTCGGGGTGGTTGCAGAAATAATGTGATTCAAAACGTTCGCCATCAACGAGATAACTGTTATGAACCATAGCCTCGCCAAGGTCCAGAGAACGGTGATAATCATTGATTTGACTCCCGCTGCGGTCATATTCGATATATAATGTGCCAAGGGGTTGGTAATTCTCACTATAATGTCCTTGCAGCCCTTTCTGCAATTCGTTGGCCTTGGCATAATTCTCGCGCCATAAAGCACTGCGCACCTCCTTTAGCGCCTTGGCGCAGGCCACGGAATCAATCTCGGAGCGGTCGGGTTCGCCTGTCCACAAAGTGATGTCGTTCAGGCTGATGCTGTCCACTAAGGTGCCGCCATATATCGTGCCGCCCATGGTTCCGTTGCCAATCACTAGGGCCTCTTCAAAAAACTGTGCGGGCTTGTCGTAATGTAGCACTTGAGCTGTGGTGATACCGCTTATTATTATCGCGATTATCAAGCAAATAACTTTTCTCATCATTTTGCAAAGGTACAAAAAATTGTCAATAACTCAGTGAAGGATCAAATTCAACCCCACGGCCAACAACCATGGGGGTTGTTTTTCTCAGCTTTTGATCTCGAAAGCTGGTCTTCTTCTCTTTTCTTTATTGTTTCGCCAGCTGTTTCTGGAAGTAGTCTTTTGCGTATTGGGCGAGTTCGGGTGAGTGCATAATGGTGATATGGTCTGCCAATCCAAGATAGAAACGACCGACGCCGTAGAGGCTGTAGACTTCGGTGTCGAGTATCCAGGTGCCTTGGGGCGTTTCTGACAGGAATCGCTTTGAGTTTGGATATTCTTCAATGATGAGGTTGTAGGCCATGCGGTCTAGCTCGAGCGTTATCTTGTTGGCAATATCGCCGGTCATGTTGAAGATGTCCATGCGTCCCTCTTTGTGGTATTTCTCGGCAGTCCATTCTTTCTCAAGCACTTCTACATTGTTGATTCTGGTGAGAGAGAAGAGCTTCACCTTATTGTCGTCCAAGTCATAGCACCATACATGGGTCTGCCTGGAGGAGAGTGAGAATGGTTCTAGATTGCGGTCTCTGCGTTCTCCGCTGTTGGAAGAGCTGTAGCCGTGAACAATCACCTGGCGGCGATTTGATATTGCGTTTTGTAATGAGGATAGTGCTTCGGAGGTACTTTTGGTGTAGTTTCTTTTCTTTTCCAACATTCTTGACCGAACCGACTTGGTCATCTCGCGGCTTTCGGCATTGATTCGTATGTATGCCTTTCCGTTAAGTTCGACAATCTTGTAATCGCATGGTTTGATGTTGATTGCAACTACACGGTCGTCGTACATGAGTTGAATATCGATGAATGTGAGAACGCCCAAACCAAAAGAGGCGATGAGTTCATCGGTGATATATCTCATGTAGCCATCAAGACCTTTCTTAAGATATGCCAGGTCGTTCTCTAGTCCGGAAATAGAGCCGAGGTCGTTGACACCTAGATAGACGATGCCGCCACTTTCTGAATTCAGAAAGGCATAGACAGCTCTGAATACGTTGAATTTCTGAACAGATAGGTCCGGCTGCATCTGATTGTCGGGAGGATACACTATAGATGTTTTGAATTCCTGATGGCCATTCTCAATACCTAGGTAGACTCCGGATTCTTCTTCAAGGTTGGTCTCGGTTTCGTCGTTCAAGCGCAGCATTTTCAGCATCTCGTACTTGATGGCATGTTGCATGGGTTCGGAAAGAACACCTTTCAGGCGGTTGCAGGATTGAACCAATTGGGCTAGGTGTCGGATAAATTCATCGCCGCCCACTATGGCGTTTTCCAGCGAGTCGTCAGCGTCCTCTCTTCCATAACAGCTCAGCACATCAAGTATTTGGCTTCTTCTTTGCACAGATTCCTTTTCTAATAATGCCTGACTGATGGTTATTGTTGTCATCTTGTTGACCTGGCCTTGAGCGAAACATACCATATTGTAAAGGTGCTTGGCCAGGAAGTCGACAAATTCCTCGTTTTCAGAATCATTCAATAGTCTGCAAATGATTCTGAGCGCAGATAGCAGCCTATATCTTTCCGTGGAATCAGGTTCCAGCCTTTGTTGGATGAAAAGGAAATGTATCAAGGCTTTGATTTCTGCCGTGTCAATTCGGTTCACCTCATTTTTTGTTGCATCATCCGGCAAATCTTCCGATATCTCGTATCTGAATGTACCCAGCAATTCCTTTTTGCCTTTATCCGTGTCGATATAATTTGTGTCTAGTTCCGACACAAAGTCGGCCTTGATGTAGCCATTAGCAGCAACATCAGTGATTTCCAATTCAGCCATCTCCCCTTCGTCGTATACCTGGTAATGTGTGTAGACCGGAATGCCAAGTTCTGTTATCCACATTGTATGCTGTCCGTTGTTGACTTTGTAGGCAAATGCTTTCACATTGTCGCCAGGCTGAACACATTCTTCAACGACGTATTTCACCAACTCGTCGGCTATTTCAAAAATGCCGGCACCGTTAATTATGTCTTTGATTCGGGTAGGTAATTCGTCGCCCACATGCCATGTGCTAACTAAGTCGGCAAATGAGATAAGAAGTGTGTTTTGATAAGTTATGCTGCCAAAGAGTGGCTCGTATTCCTTGTTGATAGTCACAACCTTGATTGCATCGTATGAGATATCGGTAATTCTCACGTCAACAGAAGCATCTGGGTCAGGATAGTATTTCTTCAACCTCCGCTCGCCCAAATGGAGGTCTACTGGCTTCATCAGGTTTAGATAGTCTTTCACGAATGATGAAATAGCCGTGAAATCAGTTTGTTGGCTCTGCTTCAGTTTGTCTCCTTGGGGCGACATGATTTCTAGCTTTCCACCTAGGAGGCTGATGGATACTTGTAGATGGTTTAGCTTTCCACTGTCTTCTATATTTATGATTTGTAGTGCTTTGTTGTTTGTGCGAGCAAAGCCTTGTCCTTCAAACCAACGTTCATCGGGTTGATATTCGCTCAGTTTGCTGTAGTCAAGTATTTTCTTTGCCAGTACTTCGGGGTAAAAGTAGATGATATCGTTCCACGAATATCCTGACACAAATCGCCTGTTGCTCACTAAAAGAGATGCGGCCAGAGCAATAAGCCCCTCGGAATAATCTCCTGGGCATATTTGTGTCAGCAGTAGTATCTGGTACAGAAATGCTTTTGCTGGAACATCCCATCTTTCTTTAGATTCAGACAGCAGATATATGCCGAGCAACTTTATGTTGAATAGAATCTCTTGTTTCTTGGCCGGGTTAATTTCTGACAGGTCCTCTGCAGAAAGCGGAACAGATGACAGGGCATCGATCAACTCTACTACACGTCTACGCAGCAAGTCGATAGAGGTCTGATAAAAAAGGTCAGATTGCTGGCCTCTGTTTTTATAGAGGTAGTCTACAAACTTTTCAAAATTGGCATCGATGTACTCGGTGCGCATATCTAGCCATATCGGTGTAGCCTGGTTAGTGTTCATTTTTTTTGTTATGAAACTTCTTTATTTAGTTGTTAGATATTAGTATTCAGTAGTGTAGATTCAGTCAAACAGATGCGAAGAGAATATTTGTCGGCATTTCGAGTATGCATAAAGCGTCATGTCCTCCAGCCCGCTTAAACCTCTCGGTATGAGGGTGGAAGGGGCTGGATTCATGTCTTATCGGTGTTGAGGCCTTCAGCCCTTGATTTCGCCGTAGGTCTTTTGGGCGCGGGTGAGGGCTTCTTCGGAAGAGTACTGCGCGATGAGGTCGGTGTTCTCGCACCAGAGGCACTGAGAGGAAACAAGTGTCTCGCCGCTCTGGTTCTGGCGGGAATGCACCCAGGTGGCGGCACCGGCGGTGATGCCGTAGGCAATGCAACCGTTGACGATGTCGAAACCGCGTTTCCCTTCAACTGCCTGGGCCATAGGCATCTCGGAATAGGTGTCGAGGGTGAGGTCGAAGGTCTGGAAGTAGGCTTTGGGCATGCCGTCCTCTTCCTTCTGTTCGCCGACAACAAAGGTCAGGATGTCGCCCTGGCAGAAGTCGCGGTTGTTCTTGATGATGGCTTTGGCAAGTTGGCCGAGGGTGTTGATTTCAGCATTGCCGACGGCAATGTTCGACACCAGTTGCTGGCCGTTATGTTCGGTGACTACCTCGGGGAGGATGCCCTGGCTGACTTGCAGTGGCACGAGGATGGACGCGAAGTTCTGCTTCTCCTCGCGGGTGAAGTAGATTGGGGTGTTGTGCATGTTTTCCGACATGAAGGCATTGTAGTTGCTGCAGCCGGCTTTGCGGTTCTGGAACAGGGGCTTCCATTCCTTGGGGAAGGTGCTCCAGAGGCGCTGCACGTTGTTCCATTTCATGCGCGATGATGACTGGGCAACGGATTTGGTGGGGTTGGGGCGGTCGTTTTTGCTGCGGCGAATGACCATCTTGCCGTTTCTCATGTAATAGGTTGCGCCGTCTAATTTGCCTGTAACAGGACTTTGCAGATTGTTGTTTAATTTAGCCATAGTATCGTTGTTTGTCCGCTCGTTTTACCTTATTTATACTATATTTATACCTTATTTATTCTATTATATATAGGATAACTATAGTATAACTAAGGTATAACTAAGGTAAAACGAGCGGTGTTTCATGCGGCAAAGATACGATTTTTTGGCGATATAATGAACTTTTTTTTCAGAATTCGTGTTTTTTTAATCGTATGTGAAAAAAAATGTGTAACTTTGCAGACTCAAAACTATTAATTTAGTAAGCAATTCTAACTTATAAGAAAGGGTTTAGCAATGACAAATCTTGAGAATTTGAACATCGATGCTTCGGCAAAAACTAATATCAATACATGGCTCAATGGCTCTTATGATGAGGAGACCAAGCAGGCCATCCGCGATATGATGAGCAATCCCGAGGAACTGAATGAGAGCTTCTATCGCAATCTGGAGTTCGGCACCGGCGGTCTGCGCGGCATCATGGGCGTGGGCACCAACCGCATGAATAAGTACACCGTGGCCATGGCCACGCAGGGTTTGGCCAACTATGTGGCCAAGTGCTTCCCCGGCCAGCAGTTGAAGGCTGCTATCTCGCACGACAGCCGCAACCATAGTCGCGAGTTTGCCGAGATTACTGCCAATGTGCTTGCCGCCAATGGTTTCCATGTGTATCTCTTTGACTCCATGCGTCCCACTCCCGAGCTTTCGTTTGCCGTGCGCCATTTTGGCTGCCAGACGGGTGTGATGCTCACCGCCAGCCATAACCCCAAGGAGTATAATGGCTACAAGGCTTACTGGGATGATGGCTGCCAGCTGACCGCTCCGCACGACACTAATGTAATTGACGAGGTGCTGAAGATTCAGCGCCTGGAGGATGTGAAGATGGTAGGTGGCGAGGCCAATATCGAGATTATCGGCGAGAATGTCGACAGCGTATATCTGAATCGTATCGAGAAGAATTCGCTTCATCCTGAGCTGATTAAGAAACATCACGATGTGAAGATTGTCTACACTCCGCTGCATGGTACCGGTATCACGCTGATTCCGCGCATGTTGGAGAAGTTGGGCTTCACCAATGTGAATGTGGTGAAGGAGCAGGCCTCCCCCGATGGCAATTTCCCCACTACTCCCAGCCCCAACCCCGAGGAGAAAGCCGCTATGAAGATGGCTGTAGAGCTGGCTCATGAGATTGATGCCGACATTGTTTTTGCTTCCGACCCCGATGCCGACCGCGTGGGTGTGGCTGTGAAGCGCCCGGATGGCGAATGGATGCTGCTCAATGGCAATCAGACCATGTCGGTGCTCATCTACTATTTGATGAAGGAATGGAAAGAGACTGGCCGCTTGACAGGCAAGGAGTATATCGTGAAGACTATCGTAACCAGCGAGTTGCCTGCCGATATCGCCAAGCATGTCGGTGTAAAAGTTTATGATGTGCTGACCGGTTTCAAGTTCATTGGTGCCAAGATTCGCGAGATGGAGGGCAAGGAGATATTCATTGGCGGCGGCGAGGAGAGTTATGGCTATATGATTGGCGATTTTGTTCGCGACAAGGATGCCGTGGCCGCTTGCTCTATGATTGCCGAGATTGCCGCCTGGGCTGCCGAGCAGGGCAAGACTTTCTACGATGTGCTGGTTGACATTTATAAAGAATATGGTTTCTACAAAGAGGGTCTGCTCAGCGTGGTCCGCAAGGGTAAGAGCGGTGCTGAGGAAATTCAGCAGATGATGAAGACCTATCGCGAGAATCCCCCGCAGGAGATTGACGGTGAGCGCGTTGTGCGCATTAAGGACTACAAGCTCCATGAAAGTCGCAACTTGCTGACCGGTGCTGTGGAACACATCGATCTGCCTACCAGCAATGTGCTGCAATTCTTCACCGACAAGGGCAACAAAGTGACTGTCCGCCCCAGCGGCACCGAGCCCAAGATTAAGTTCTACTTTGGTGTGAAGGGCGAGCTCACCTGCAAGTGCCACTTTGATGAGGTCAACACCCAGCTTGATGCCAAGATTGAGGCTATCAAGAAGAGCATGAATCTCTAAAATAATATGATTCTATGACTTATGGGATATGGTTTACGATGAGCAGACCCATAAACCATAAGTCATAGTTCTTTTTGAATTGATAGATATGTTGGAGAAAATGGAGTCGCTGTCAAGCAATCTGCTATTGCTGATTGTGTTTGCCCTGTTGGTTGCGGGCATATATCGGCTCTGTTCTCAAAAATGCAGAAAGTACTTTCTGCTATTGGCAAATCTTTTCTTTTATTTATGTTGCAGTGCCAAGTATTTGATAGTTATGCTATTGGCTGGGCTTTGGTCGTTTTTTGCAGCTAAGAGAATGGCTGCGAAAGAGCATCGACCGAGATTGATTGTGGCCGTAGGTCCTTTGGTGCTGCTATTGTGTCTTTTTAAATACTGGATGCCGCTTAATGAGTTGATTGGCAATGTGGTATGGATTGATGCGATTAGGATTGTCCTGCCCTTGGGTATGTCATACTACATCTTGAAGTCGATTTCCTATATCGTGGATGTGCGTGAAGGTAGGATTGCGGCAGAGGAGAATGTGGTAGAATATTTGTCGTATGTGACTTTCTTTCCGCAGATTATTGCCGGACCTATCCAACGATATAAGGATTGGAGGCCGCAGTTGGGAGAGTGGCAGTATCGGGTAGATTTCCGCACGGGATTCTACTATATTGTACAGGGCTTGTTTATGAAGGTGGTGATAGCCAATAGGTTGTCGTCGTATGTGTTAGAAACATTCGCTTCTCCTGCCGAGGCGAATGGGGTGCAGCTGTGGCTTGGGTTCTTCCTGTATGCATTCTATATCTATTTTGACTTTGCGGGTTATTCTAATATCGCGGTGGGCATTACCCAATGCTTTGGAATAGATTGTGTTAATAATTTCAAGCGGCCTTACCTCTCCATCAATCTGAAGGACTTTTGGTCGCGTTGGCATATTTCGCTTTCCACCTGGCTCAGAGATTATGTGTATATTCCATTGGGTGGCAATAGGAAAGGCAAAGTGCGAAAGATTGTGAATGTGATGATAACGTTTTTGGTGAGCGGCATGTGGCATGGGTCGACATGGAATTTTGTCCTTTGGGGAGGGTTTCATGGGCTATTGAATGCCCCAAATTATAAGAAACGTGAGCTGCTGCCCAGGTGGCGTGTTGTTTTGCAGACGATTGTCACGTTCATGTTAGTTTCGGTAGGTTGGGTGTTCTTTGGCACTAAGACTTTGAAAGATTCATTGGATCATTTGCAAGGTATGGTGTGCCGAATCTCGTTGGATATGAATAGTATACAGGCTGCAATAATGCCTTTTTCGGCCGATAGAGACAATACTTGTCTGCCGTTTTTCTTAGTGGCGGTGTTCTTTATTGTGATATTCGTGTTGAAGGAGATAGTTGTTGAGTCGGGTAGAGTCAGATTTGGGAAGAAGAGTACCTTTGTGTGGTATGTTTTTCTGCTGTCTGCCGTGATTCTGTTCGGTGTCTTTAGCAATTCAACTTTCATATATGCAGGATTTTAGAGTTGGAACATGAAGAGAATAATATTCATAATACTGTCGTCATTGTTGCTGTCCGGGCTATTTGTTTTGGCCAAATATGCGGTGTTCGAGAAAGTAATGTCGGATGCGAATTATGGGATGCGGGCGGTGTGTAAAGACAAGCATATCAGTTCGTTGTTCTTGGGCTCTTCGATGTTCAGGCAGGGTATCAATTCGGTGGAAATTGATTCGGCCTCTTTCTTGCTGCAATATAGTGCCAACCAACCCGCTTTTGAGGCCATCCAACTGGAAGAGTTGATAGCACAGGGTGTTGAAATCAAGCATCTTGTGATGGATATGTATGCTTATTCCGCTGTTGACAAACTGCAGATTTATGATAGGAGAATGATTATGGATGGCAGTTTGGGATATTCGCTCAAATTGTATGATAAGTTGTCTGGAAAAGAGAATGTTGGGTATCTTTTGAAGATGGTTTTTCAAGAAAACAATGAGTTTTTCGCCACACTGCCAATTTCGTTTAGGATGATTAATTCGAGGTACGACAGAGGTGCATCTACAGTTTTTCGTGAAAGTGCCACCAAGGAGGCTTTAGATGAGTTGGCCATGGTTGGCCACGATAGTACCGCGGTTACGAGAGATCAGATTGGGGGTATCAAGAAAATCGTCTCGATATGCGAGTTGCATTCAATTGATTTACTTTTTGTTGAAACGCCAAAGTACCTAAGAGTCCATCAAGATGAGCAGTATCTGGAAACGATGGCCGACTACGCTAGAATTTTGTCGGAAATGGGAGTGAAGATGGTGATGTGCGAGAGTACGCTGCTAAATATTGGTATGTCGCAGAATGCTAATATCGAATCATATATCTTCGAAAATAGCAAACCTGAACTTTTCTACGACCTTGTCCATCTTTCGGGCGAGGGCAGAGCCTTGTTTTCTGAAGTGCTGAAAGGAATGATTGATAGAATCAGTTGTTTCCCAATATGAAGGCTTCGTATTCTGTATTACGATTGGCTCTAGTACATCCTCTGCTGTGATATATTCAGTCATTACTATAACAGCTAAAATTCAGTTTTTATACTAGAGACAAAGTCTAAAAACTGGTATAAATATCATATAAATTATTGATATTCATACCAGTTGTGATGTATTTATGCTGTTCTAGCCTTTCCAATCAGTTGCTAGGGTTAAGTTGTGCTATTGTGTTTCTTGGTGTATTCGGTTGCATTCATAAGGTTCATAACTTCATCTAGATTTGAAGGTTTGATTTTGATTATCCAACCTTTCCCATAAGGGTCTGTATTTAGTAGTGAGGCATCTTCAACGACTAAGGGGTTAAATTCGAGTATCCTACCAGACACTGGCATAGTCAAGTCTGCAACAGTTTTTACTGCTTCAACAGAGCCAAAAACGTCGCCTTTTTCTAGTAATTTCGACACAGGTGGAATAGAGACAACGACAATGTCGCCTAATTCGTGTTGTGCATAATCTGTGATGCCGATATAGGCGATTCCACCTTTTAAGCAGAACCATAGGTCATCCTCAGAATATGAGTAGTCCGGGTGTACATTAACCGATAGTTGCACATGGTCAAGTGGTTCAATCTGAAAATTGGCTCCATCATAGCTGCATTTATGGCTTTGGCCATTTTCGTCAATATATGTGAATTTGCTATTGGAGTCTGGTTCATTGTTTTTCCATTGGCCAATGAACATTTCTTTTTTATTAGGCGCAATAAGTTTCCCTGGGCCTTGGCGAACGCCGTTTACATGCTCACCTTGGAATACCGTTCCTTCTGGGTAAAAATGACTTCCAAAGCCGTTAGGAAGGTCATCTTTCCATTCTCCTTCGTACACTTCCCCATCAGCACGTTCCATTCTTCCATGGCCACATCTTTCTCCATGTAGAACATAGCCAATGTACACTTCTCCATCAGGAAAAGTAAATTGTCCCTTACCATTTGGGTATCCATTCGAATCATAGCTTCCAGTCCAGCTGTAACCATCTAATAGGTGGACTTTTGTATTTCCACCGTTCCCTCCAGAATAAATAGAGGAGGAAGACTCATTCTGATTGTTAAGAATAAAGTATCCGATTGTGAAAGATGGGACAAAATCGGTAAAAGGAATTAGTTCTTCTATAGCAGATCCGATAGTACCTGCAGTTGATTTAAACCAACTATGGAAAACTGCACCAGCGATTAGTGCCCAAATAATATCAAGTGCCTCTCCTAATCCAGGAAGGAAGTAGGATGCACAACCGACAGCATCCATTGCTAAACATGCACCCAGTGATGGGCCATTTTGATTTGCCATAATGTTGAATGTTTATTAGTTAATACTAGGGGTGTCTTGATTTTGTTCCACAATTAGGACAAGTAAAAGAGTCTGTGGCCAAATCGGAACCATGTGGCACATGAACAGCCTCTCTACAATTAGGACATTCAATATACAATTCTCCACAATTGGGACATATACCATAAGTATTGGCACGAGGAATGTCATCAACTAATGCTCCGAGAGATTTAAAACCATATTCGGGATTAATAGCACCTTTAATGGCACCTTTTACGATTGTACCAAGAAGCGATGAATCTTCTTCTCTTGGGTCATCAACAAAGCCTACATGGACATCGCACCTATTGCAATATCCGAAAAATCTAACACCGATATCACCACCGCACTTATCACATGTGTAGAGAATATCGTTCTCGGAGTAATCATCTTTATTTACTGTGTATACCTCACCGCAATTAATGCACTTGATATATAGCTGCTCTTCTTCCTGCTGTTGTTGAACCGGTTGAACCTGATAGGTGTTTTGTTGAGGTATTGGTGGTGGATTGCTGCCAGGAACTGAAGGTGCAAAAATATCAAGTGCTAATTCGGGTATGTGCCCAGCAGGAATCCAATTATCCATACCTGGAGACCATGTCAGAGTATTTTCATTAAATGTGCCTTCAAAATACTCCTTCAATAAACTCTCAATGGAGAAAGGTCCTCGACGCGAGCCATTAACAACTATGTAATATTGAGATTTTGCCATATTAGCCAATCCTTTCCACATCAAGATAAGCCATGCTGAGGACACCAGCTTGCCTAATATCAATTCCGTAAATTCTCATGAAAGCATTTACAACCTCTTGACCACCATTTGTTGTGACTGGGTTGTTCATACTATTAGACACTACATCAACTGACATTCCTCGTTCCACACGAATGCCACTTGTGAGTTTTGATTGCTTGACGGTTATTCTGTATAGCATATCATAACAATTGCTGTGCCGTCAGAGTTCTCAAATCGGCTGATAACACAAAGAAAGCATAGAACTCTGGTTGCTTCGTCCTATGCCCTAGAGGTATCGCCAAACACCTTACCAGAATAGAATGAAGATGACCTAATCCTATGCTAATCGATATGCTGAGGCGATAACCAAAACATACAGAAATAGCAAAAGACATTGGTGCTTCAGTCCTCTGGAATAAATTTGGCGAATTTTCTAGTGCGGACTACACAAATGCTTTCATCGCATGAATCACAAACCGCTCGTGATTCTGAGTGCAAAAGTACAAATAAATTTTAATATGGAAAAAAGAAAATAAATCAGTGTCAATTAGATTGCTGATACTTAATGATATATTCTATGATGACAGAGGGACGAAAGAGCTGTAAATCCTTTTGAAAGGTATGAATTTTTTAGGTTTGAAGACACAGATTCTGTCGTTAATGCAAGAAAATCAGCGATGGAGATTAATAATTCTCTTCCGCATGGGTTGAGCTAGTCGGTTGCTTTTTGTTTTGGCTTTTGATGCTGTCGATGACTTGAAGTGCAACGGAGCTTATTATCAGTAATATGCCGATGTAGAAAGATACATTGAGTTCTGTTGCTTCGCCAAATAGAATCATGGCGAGGAGGATAGTGTAGACGGGTTCGAGATTGTAGGTGAGGTTGACCGAGAAGGCAGAAATGTGGCGAAGAGCTTGAAGCTGCAAGAGAAATGGTGCAATGGTGAACACTGAGGAGAAGAGGATGAGATAGAGCCAGTCGGATGAGGTGGGGATGATGCCGACGTTGGGAAAGAGTTTGGCGTAAAATGGTGTGGCGATGATAAGTATTATGGCACCGCCAATCATTTCATAGAGCAGCATAGTGCTGCTGGATTCGCCCGAAGAGGCTTGCACGCGTTTGCTATAGATGCTGAAGAATGTGTAGATGAGTGATGACACAACACCGAGGGCGATGCCAAGGCGATATCTTGCGTCTAGACCAAAAATGAGGCCAATGCCTATCACGGTGAGTATGCCTAGGAATAGCTCTTTCCATCGAGGTCTGCGGTGGTCAATTATGGGTTCTATGATGGCTGTCAAGAACCCGACTAGGGCAAAACAAATGGCTCCGATAGAGACATTTGCGGCTTTGATGCTGCCATAATAGAAAACCCAGTGAATGGAGAGGAGTATACCGCACCCCATTATCCGCCATAGGTTGTGCCAGCTAAGTTTTTTGAGGCGATGTTGGAATCCGAGAAGAGTGGCCAGCATCAGTGCCGCAAGTACCACGCGGATGCAGACCAAAGGCAGTTCGCCAACAGAAACAAGACGGCCGAAAAGTCCTGTACCGCCTGCGATAAGTACGGCAAGGTGCAGCTTCACAAATGCTTTTTTGATAGTGTTGTCGGCCATCAGATATGTTGTTATTAATTGTTGTTCAAAAAACTATGTTTCAGTGCATGTTGGTGGATAGGGTTGCAAAGATACGTTATTATTTTGAATTATGAGAAATTAGTTTTTGAAATTTTATTGGTGTGATTTTCTTTGTGAATGGAATATTTTTTGTATCTTTGCAACATGAAAAAGGTGTTACTATTTGTCGGTTTGTTGGCTCTAGCCTGCGATGGCTGGGGGCAGAACGGAGCTAGTTGGCGACTTGCTTTTTGGAATGTGGAGAATTTCTTCGACATCTGGCATGACACCTTGAAGAACGATTTGGCGTTCACACCTTCGGGCGACAATCACTGGACTGCTAAACGATTGGAAGATAAGCGGAATAAGATATTCAAGGTGATTGCTTCCATGGAATACCCTATTGTGGTAGGGTTGGCCGAGGTGGAGAATGACAAGGTGCTCAGAGAACTTTGCCTGGGCACGCCTTTGCGCAAGATGAAGTATGATTTTGTGCATTATGAGTCGCCAGACCAAAGAGGCGTGGATTGCGCGTTGCTGTACAGAAAAGATATATTTAAAGTGCTTGAGTCAAAGGCCATTTGTGTGTCGGACAGTGCTGTGGGATTCTTCACACGAGATATTTTGATGGTCAAAGGAGTAACTTTGGGAAAGAAAGAGGCCGACACATGCTATATTTTTGTGAATCATTGGCCATCGAAATTGGGTGGAGCTGTGGCTGATAGACATCGGTTGCAGATTGCCCAAAGACTTATGAATGAAATGGATAGTGTGAAGATGATATGTCCTGAGTCATTGGTGATAGCTATGGGAGATTTCAATGTGTCATCTAGTGAAGAGTCTATTGCCGAGGGTTTGGAATTCAGAGGCAATTGTATGAACGATAGAGGATTCTATGGTCTGATGTATCAAGTAGAGCCAGGGATGGGAACGTATAAATATCAAGACTCATGGTCGTGTATCGACCAGGTATTTTGCAATCGGGATTTGGAAGTTGAGATTTTTGTGGCTGAAGGTATGCTGATAGAGGATGCCAAGTATTTGGGATATAAACCGTTCCGTACCTATTTGGGGATGAAATACCAAGGAGGTTATAGTGATCATTTACCTGTGATTGTGACTGTTCAATGAGAAGATTGTTTGCTATATTACTGTTTATATTGCTTGTACCTCAATTGGTTAGAGCACAAGCCGGGATGCCACATGTTTGGCAAGCCTATCTGGAGCAATTGGCAGAAGATGGTGAGGATGAAATGGTAGAGAATCTGCAAGAGATCTTTGAAGAGTATTGCGACAATCCGTTGAATATCAATGATACGGTTGCCAGTCTGCGAGAATTGCCCTTTGTTGATGATTTTCAGCGAGATTGTCTGCGCAATTATATCCTGATGTATGGACCGCTGCTGAGTGTGAATGAGTTGCAGTTGGTGAATGGGTTTGACAGTATGGTGGTTGACTTGCTGAGGCCATTGGTGGCTTGCAGACCGATTGAGGTTTGCAGACCATTGACTTTGAAGGAAATGCTTAGGCATGGTACGAGTAATCTTGTCATGGGTGTTGGTGGAACAGTGGAAGAGGCTAGGGGATATAGAGATAGCATTTATGAGGGAGATAACCTTCGGTTGATGTGGCGTTATTATTTCAAATACCAAGATAGGGTAAAGCTCCAGCTATCAGGAGATAAGGATCCCGGCGAGGCTTTCTTTGCAGGTAGTCAGTGCCAGGGATTTGACTTCTATGGCTTTAATCTGATGTTGAATGATATTGGTCTGGCAGCTAAGAAGTTGGGGAAACCTTATTTGAAAAGAGCCACGGTGGGCCAGTATCATCTGCAATTTGGTCAGGGGCTGACATTGTGGTCTGGTTACGGGGCTAGGAGTTCTGTGGGTGCCGGCATTTGCCGTTACGGACAAGGTGTCCGGGCAAGTGGTGCATTTTCGGAATACGGTTATTTGCAAGGCGTGGCGGCTACGGTTTCGCTATCAAAGAGTTGCGATTTGACAACATTCTACTCTTATGTGAATCGGGCGGCCACCTTGCCACGGAATGCCGACAAGGACAGTTCGATTGACTGGGTGCAAAGTGTGTATAATTCAGGCTATTTCCGATATGAGACTGAGATAAGGAAGAAGCACCAGTTGGTTGAGCAACTGGTTGGCGGCCAGTTTGATTACCACAAGAGTAATTTTAGGGTTGGGGTTATTAGTGCTTTGACTTGGTTTGACAAAGAGATTATTCCACTAGAGAATAAGTATAACGACAATTTCTTCCGTGGCAGATGGAACGGCAATGCGGGGTTGGATTTTATGTATCGGGCAGGGCGTCTGTTGCTGTTTGGCGAAGCAAGCGCTTGCGTAAATAGTGCCAGAGACAGCCTTTCGTACAATATTTCACCTGCGGTAATTGTTGGCGGGGAGTTTCTGGTGAATGGCAACCATCGTGTAAGTGGGCAGTTCCGCTACTATTCGCCGTACTATCATTCGCTGCATTCCAATGCTTTAGGTCAGGGAGGCGTTCCGCAAAATGAGTTGGGCGCTGCTGTCTATTATCAAGGGCGACTGCCGTGGGGTATCGTGGCCAATGCTTCTGCGGATTATTTCTATTTCCCTCATTATAAATATCTTGTCTATGCACCTAGCAATGGCAAAGAATGCAGGCTGATATTGTCTAAAGTGTCGAAAAGGATTGATGGTCTGGCTGTTAACGTCAGGTGTAGGTTTAAAGAGAAGGGGAAGAATGTCTCTCCAACAACTATGGTTGGCGACCAGTATGTGTTGGAACAGCTTTATCGGCATCAGATCCAAGGAGATATTGAGTATTCGCACGGATCTTGGAAATTTGCGAGCAGAATAGGGTATGCTAGTTTTAGTGGTGAAAAGACTGAGCAGACGGGCGGACTGTTGTTCTATCAAGATTTTCAGTTCAATCCGCAGCGTGTGCCTATTTCTGTGGCAGCGCGTGTGGCGTGGTTTGATGTGGATGATTATGAGGCTAGGTTGTATGCAGTAGAGAGCGATTTTATCTATCAGTCTAACAGTGTGGTGTACCAGAATGAAGGCTACAGGTGCTATCTTGTTGTGAAGTATGAGGTGAACAAGTATTGGAATATTGGCTTTAAGTATGGTTTGACTGCCTATTCTGATCGAGATACGTTTGGATCAGGGTATGACCAAATTGAAGCTAATCACCGTCAGCAGTGGAGGATACAGCTTAGGTTGAAGTGGTAGCTTGCTCTTCAGAGTAGAATGTACCGCCTTGGGTGAGCTGACATGATATTGTGTGCATTGCAATGTCTATTTTGGGAAATGTCGTCATGTCATTTTGAATGCGGCTAGTGTGGTTTTCTGCGTATGGGGTTCACCTTGGTAGAGCTCGGTGTAGGTCCAGTGTGGAGGCGCTTCTGGAAGCGGGCTTACAACGGGTCTTCAACGGGCTTACAGCGGGTCTTCTCTAGGCCAGACAGAGTGATTGGCCGGGGATGATGATTGGAAGGCTTGAGTTTGGCAGAGTCTAACCAAGAAGAGAATGTCTAGGGGTTAGTGGATTTCCTCTACATGGGGCACGATGATGCCTTGTTCTTGTAGTTTTTTGTAGGTCTTCTCGGCAGCCAATTGTTCGGCAGCTTTGATGGAGTACTCTATTGCGTGTTCGGCAGGTTCGGTGTCGATTTTCACGCGGACGTCGTACTGGCGGCGGCTTTCTTTGCCTTGGTAAGTGACTTTCTCAACCTCGAAGCTGATTTTTTTGTGGTTCTTCTGACCCCAGTCGATTAGTTTGCTTTTGAAATTCCAGTCGGTATGGGTCATTGCGTCGACATCGAGGTAGGTGTTCATGATTTTTTTTATGATGATGCGACGTGTGAATCTGTAGCCTTTTTCCAGATAGATGGCACCAACTAAAGCCTCGAAAGCATCGCCGTCGATGGATTTGAATACTCCTTGCGATTCGCGGTTGTATTGGATAAGTTGTGAGAGTCCGATCTTTTGTGCTAGTTTGTTCAAGTTGGCACGGCTGACCAACTTAGAACGCATCTCGGTGAGGAATCCTTCGCCTTGATGGGGGTATTTTTTGTAGAGGAATTCTGCCACAACAGCGCTGAGAACTGCGTCGCCAAGATACTCAAGGCGCTCATTATTAACGCGCCAGCCTTGGCCCATATCAAGGGATTTTGATTTATGGATAAAGGCAATTTGGTACAACTGAGTATTGCGGGGGGTGAATCCTAGGACGTTCTTGAAGAATAGGTAGAAGTCCTTGTTTTCCCCTTTATATCGACGGAAGTTCAGCATGACTAGTATTTTCGGAAGGCCAGGCAGGCGTTATGTCCGCCAAAACCGAATGCATTGCTGAGAGCGAAATCTACGCGACGGTGGGTGGGCTTGTTGAAAGAAAAGTCGAGCGGGGCAATTTCAGGGTCGTCGGTAAAGTGATTGATGGTTGGAGGAATGATGTCATTCTTCACAGCCAGAATGGTGGCAATAGCTTCAATCGCACCGGCGGCACCTAATAAGTGGCCAGTCATAGACTTGGTTGAATTTAGGGTTATCTTGTTGGCATGTTCGCCGAAAAGGCTAACCACTGCTTTGGGTTCGGAGATGTCTCCTACAGGAGTTGAGGTGCCGTGGGTGTTGATATGGTCGACATCGGTGAGTTGCATCTCGGAGTCTTCAACGGCCAGCCGCATTGCGTTTGTTGCTCCCAGTCCTTCGGGATGGGAGGCCGCAATGTGGTAAGCGTCTGCGCTGAGGCCACATCCGGTGATTTCGGCATAAATCTTTGCACCACGGGCTTTTGCGTGTTCCAATTCTTCAAGAACCAATGCACCAGCACCTTCGCCGAGAACGAAGCCGTCGCGGTCCTTGTCGAAAGGCCTAGAGGCTGTTGCTGGGTCGTCGTTGCGGGTGGAAAGGGCCTGCATGCATGAGAATCCGCCAATTCCGCAGGGAATGACGGCTGCTTCGCTGCCTCCGGTTATCATGACATCGGCTTTGCCGAGGCGGAGGTACATGAATGCGTCGCTGATGGCCATTGAGGCACTTGCGCAAGCGGCAGAAGTGGAATAATTGGGACCGCGAAAACCATATTTAATAGATATTTGTCCTGCGCAAATATCGGTGATGGTTTTGGTGATGAAGAAAGGACTGAAACGAGGGTTTTGATTGGCTGAAGCAAATGAGAGGACTTCTGATTCAAAAGTGCCGCATCCGCCCATACCGCTACCAAAAATCACACCGACTCTGTCGGGATTAAGTGCTTCTTGGTCAAGACCGGCGTCGCGGATGGCTTCGTCTACGACGACCATGCCATATTGGGTGAAAGGGTCGAGTTTGCGGGCTTCTTTGCGGTCGAAATGCTCATTGGGGTCAAATCCTTTGACCTCAGCTGCAATCTTGCATTTATAGTTCGATGCATCAAAATGTGTAATCAGGCCAGCGCCACTTACTCCTTTTAACAATGCATCCCAATATTGGGCTACATTGTTACCAATAGGAGTAAGTGTGCCGAGACCTGTGACTACAACTCGTTTCAGATTCATCGGGTTGTGACAGAAACTAGATTATTTCTGGTGATTTTCGATGAAAGAAACAGCGTCGCCAACAGTAGCGATCTTCTCAGCTTCCTCATCAGGAATCTGAACGTCAAATTCTTTTTCAAGTTCCATGATAAGTTCAACGGTGTCCAAAGAATCTGCACCGAGATCAGTGGTGAAACTTGCTTCCAGGGTGACGTCTTTTTCGTCAACACCGAGCTTATCAACGATGATAGCTTTTACTTTGCTTTCAATTTCAGACATGTTTATTCAATTTTAAAGTTTAACAAAGTGCAAAGAAACGAAAAAAAACTCATATAATCACATTTTTTTTATTTTTTTTATTAGGTGTTTTTTGTGATTGCGCTGATTTATAGTTAAATATATGTTATAAAACTTTTACTTTTTTTGTGTATTTAGCTTTTAGAATTACTTCAAAAATGCCTTAAAATCATGTGCGAAATGTTAATTTTGCCCTTTTCGTATCCTTTGAAATGTTAAATTTTATGGAAATACAACAATTTGAGAGAATTAACGTTATTATGACCAAAGTTTTTACTATGATAAAATTAGCTATTTTGGCTTCAGGAAATGGCTCAAATGCCCAAAGGATAATCGAGTATTTCGCATCTCACAAAGATGTGCAGGTTGAGTGTGTGGTGTATAATGTGAAAAATGCTTTTGTTGCTGAACGTGCTAATAATCTTGGAGTTACTGCGCAATATTTCGGTCGGAAAGACTTTTATGAGTCAGGTGTTGTTTGTAGGTATCTGAAGGACAGGGGAGTGGATTGGGTGATTCTTGCCGGCTTCTTATGGCTGGTGCCAGGGGATATTTTGTCGGCGTTCCATCATAAGGTTATCAATATTCATCCTGCGCTGCTTCCAAAATATGGAGGAAAAGGCATGTATGGGATTCATGTGCATGAGGCTGTTATTGCTAATGCTGAAAAGCA
Source organism: Bacteroidales bacterium (assembly GCA_045597945.1). Taxonomy (GTDB): domain Bacteria; phylum Bacteroidota; class Bacteroidia; order Bacteroidales; family P3; genus Colimorpha. The sequence goes on along the minus strand of JAZLLD010000086.1, from coordinate 8,350 downwards.
AAGCGGAATCACCATCCATATTGTTGATGAGGAGTATGATAAGGGCAAGATTTTGTGTCAAGCCACCTGCGATGTTGCAGCTGTAGATACCCCTGAGAGTTTGGCGGACAAGGTGCACGAATTGGAATATGAATATTTTCCTAAGGTTATAGAAAATACTGTGTTAGAATGCGAATAGGTGTTAATACGCGTTTGTTGTTGGCCGGAAAGATGGACGGTATCGGTTGGTTTGCAACCGAGACTTTGCAGAGGATGGTGATTGCACATCCTGAGCACGATTTCTATTTTTTCTTTGACAGAAAGCCCGACCCAAGGTTTATTTTTGCGGAGAATGTGCATCCTGTTGTGCTTTGTCCACAGGCTCGGCATCCTATATTATGGTATATCTTCTTTGAAATCAGTCTCACTTTGGCACTGAAAAAGCATCGGGTCGATGTGTTCTTTTCGCCAGAGAGCTATATCTCGTTGCGGACGAATGTGCCGACGTTATCGGTGATGCATGATATTAATTTTGAGCATGCTAATGATTATCTCAAGCCTTCGCACCAGCGGTATATGACTTATTATTCGCCCAAGTTTGCCTTTAAAAGTACGCGTGTGGCAACAGTGTCGCAGTTTTCAAAGCAGGATATCGTGGATGTGTACCATCTTGATCCTTCAAAGATTGATGTGATTTACAATGGAGTAAACGAAGGCTATCATCCGGTTGCCTCTGATGTCCAACAGGGTGTTCGCGATCGTTATGCCCAGGGTTGCCGCTATTTTATATTTATAGGTACTATATTAAAAAGAAAAAATCTTGCAAATCTGTTTGCTGCTTTTGACCGATTTAAAGAGTCTGATGCTGAGAATACCAAATTGTTGGTGGTCGGGAATCGGGTATGGTGGCAGGGAGAACTCGTTGAGGCATACGAGAATATGCGATATAAACAGGATGTAGTCTTTGTGGGTAGAGCTCCCCAAGATGAACTATTTGAACTATTGGGATCAGCGCTGGCGTTGGTTTATCCCTCTTTATTTGAGGGTTTCGGTATTCCAATTATCGAGGGCTTTAAAGCAGAGGTTCCGGTTATCACATCTAATTGCACTGCTATGCCGGAAGTGGCCGAGGATGCGGCGCTGTTGGTGGATCCGAACAGTATTGATGATATTAGTGCGGCAATGTCTCGGGTGGCGTCAAGCGAGTTGTTGCGACAGGAATTGGTTGCCAAGGGCCGCAAGCAGGCCAGTCGTTTCAGTTGGGCTAAAACGGCTTCGCTTTTATGGGCGAGCCTAGAGCGGACCTACAGCGAAGGAGGAGCGAGATGAGGCAGTGGTTTCTTTTTCTTGTGGTGCTTATGTTGGCGGGCCGGTCTTGGTCGCAAGATTCCATTGATGCCGATAGCACGCATATCAATTTGGTTTACAATGGTTCATTTGAGGATTACCGATATTGTCCTCGTCGTATAGATGCGGTGGGAATATTGGTGAATGTGGAGGGCTGGTATCAGCCAACGAAAGGAAGCGCTGATTATTTCAATGTGTGCGGAAGTAAGGAATGTGGTGTTCCAATTAATAAGTTGGGCAAACAAATGCCACATGATGGGAATGGATATTGCGGAATTTATTGTAGCAAAAACGATTACCGTGAGTACTTACAAACCAGATTGCGCAGAAAGTTGCACAAAGGCGATAGTGTAAGAGTCTCATTCTATGTGAGTCTTTCCGAAGAGTCTACGGGTGCTATTTCTACAATCGGTGGTCTGTTTACAAAAAAAGAAGTAAGTGACACGGTGAGGAGTATCCTGCTGCACAAGGAATACGAAGAATTGGGTGAAGGTGTGTCTCAGGTGATTGCCACCGTTTTTGATCCTCAGATTGTTAATTCGGTAGAAGTGCCGTTGGTAGATACCCGCGATTGGCAGTGTGTGTCAGGTATTTATGTTGCGCAAGGAGGAGAGCAGTATTTTACAATCGGCAACTTCTATCCACAGGAATTGTCGGGATTTACTGAACCGGATTCGCTTACTAAATTGTTGCCAGGCGCATATTACTATCTTGATGATGTCACGCTGAATTGCCTGAATTGCCAATCGCCAGTGACTGATGATTCGGATGTAGACTCCATTTATCTTACTCCTGAGCAGCCGGCCTTTTCTGTGGGCAGTACTTTTGTGTTGAAAGAAATATTCTTTGAATTTGATAAGTCTACCATTTTGCAACAGTCTTATTTCGAATTGATGAAGTTGATTGCATTGTTGGAAAATTATCCTCAAATGAAGATAGAAATTCGCGGTCATACAGATGCTAAAGGTTCTGACGCATATAACCTTAGACTGTCAGAAAATCGTGCGAAGGCAGTTGCCGACTATTTGATTTCAAAGGGAGTAAACGAGAAAAGGCTTAAGTCGAATGGCTATGGTAAATCGTTGCCCATTGACACAAATGAAACAGAAGAAGGGCGCGCTAACAACCGACGTGTTGAATTCAAAGTGTTATCAATGTAGTGGTCTGATAATTGGATGACAGCAGATGATATTATACCGCAAGGCAAACTTTAATTACTTTGTCAGGCTTTGGCCTCATTAATCGGCTAGTCGTTACAAAGTAGGTATTTATTATATATAATAGAATAATCATTATATTATTGTAGGATGGCACAAGCTATGCGATTTGTCCGAATCAAGGCCAATTTTGCCATACATAATAGTATTAGAAGAATGTAGTACTAATGATTGTGCAAGGTCAAAAGATTTTGTGGATATAATAAAAAAGGCGACTTAAAAAGCCGCCTTTTTTATTGTGAAGTTCAAAAGAACTATTCAATTACGCGATAGAAGGAAACGCGACGGTTGAGCTCGTAGTGGATGTCACCGAAAGCAACAGTCTTACCTTTCCAGTCGCAGGAGATACGATCTTCTTCGATACCATATTTCTTAACCATGAGGCGCTTGACCTCCTCAGCACGACGCTGGGAGAGCTTCATGTTGTAAGCATCGGAAGCAGTGTAGTCGCAGAAACCAACAACAGTGATTTTAACATCGGGGTTGTCTTTCATAATGCGGCTAACAGCCTTAACCTTGATCATCTCATCAGCCTGTACATGCCATACATCGTTGGGATAGAGTACGGAGAAAGGAATAGCATAGTAGTTCAGCTGGTCGTTCTTGAGCTGGTCGAGAACGCCATTCAAGCTGTCGGAAACACGCTGAGCGCGAGCGAGGTCTTCCTGGCGAGCATTGTTAATCTGATTCTGGAGATCGTCGATCTGGCCTTTGAGTTTCTTCTCATTGTCTTTAACGTCAGCAACTTCTTTCTTCAGAGCATCGTTTTCTTCCTCAAGGGCATCAAGAGCTTCCTTGGTCACGAGAGCGCGCTGAGCGATGAGTTCTTTGTCAGCAGCGGTAACACCGAGGTTGTAGATGTAGCCAACACTTGCAAGGAGGTTGGTGTGATGCCAGCCGTAAGGAGAAGCCCAAGGAGCGGGAATGTTGGTGAGGAAGTCAGCTTCGAGTTCGCAGAAAAGGATGCTGCGTTCGCAAATTCTGTAGCTGAAACCGAGACCACCATCAATCTGAACGCCGAGGTTATCAACACCACGAGCATTGTTGAGGGTCCAGAAAACGCCACCACCTGCGAAAACATAAAGGTTGCCGCGGGTTTCGGGTTTCCAGTTGTGGAAAGAGTTGTTCAGAGAAAGAACATACTCTGCGGTGAGGGCCATGTGCTTGTCCATGGTTGCGTTCTTGTTTTCGACGCCCCAGGTATTGCCGGCAGGGCCTAAGATACCGGTAGTGTCGCGATCGCAATTAGCGAGGTCGGTGTAGTTCCAATGCAAACGGAGCCATGCACCACGGTCGATTTCTTTCTGGAGAAGGAGACCGAAACCAGCATTATAGCCTTCGCCCCACTTGTAGGCATCGTTGCCGAAGAAGGATTTTACATCGGGCTGGAAATTGAAGGAACCGTTAACACCGATACCCCAATTGCTCCAGAATCCGTACTGAGGATAGATGGGCTCCTCAGCGGTCTGAGCATGGATGTTACCTGCAAAAGCAAGCATACAAACCATAGCTGCAATTCTTGATACTTTTTTTAACATTTTGATATATTTTTTGTTATGTAATTATTAGTCTAATTTTTCAAACTGCAAAAATACGACTTTTTTTCGATACAACAACTTTTTTTATATTTTTTAATTATTATTATGTATTAATTTCATCAATAAGTGTCCAATTTTATATGCCTGTTTTCATTGTGCTCAATAGTGTTTTTGAGACCAAAATCTTTTTGATTTTCCATTATTGTCATTTTTTTTGTATATTTGCAAAACGAAAACTTAGCAATAGTATTAATTGAAGTGATGAAAGATTTTAATATTTATATTGAACATACTCAAGAGTTTGTCAATGATTTTGACTTGGAGTTAATTGCTGGAGAAGCGAAGTCGGCGAGAGATGTTTTAGTGGCAAAAAAAGGTAAAGGAAATGATTTTTTAGGTTGGATTGATTTGCCAAATGACATCAGCCAAGATATTTTGAATAACATCAAAGATGATGTTTCTCGTTTGTCGGCATGCTCTAAGATTTTTGTAGTCATTGGCATTGGAGGCAGTTATCTCGGTGCGCGCGCTGTTATTGAGGCTTTGCAGTCCGAATTTGTCTCCTTGGAAGAATCTGGTCATCCTTTTGTGGTGTATGCGGGTCATACACTGAGTGAGGATTATTACGCTCAGTTGTTGACTCTTCTCGACAAGGAAGATTACTCTGTTGCGGTGATTTCTAAGTCGGGCACAACTACCGAGCCTGCTGTTGCGTTCCGTATCATCAAGGCTCATCTCGAGAATAAATATGGGAAACAGGTTGCCGCTGAACGCATTATTGCCATTACTGATGCCAACCGTGGTGCACTCCACGACATTGCCTCCAAGGAGGGGTATAGAACTTACGTGATACCTGATAATGTTGGCGGTCGATTCTCGGTGCTTACTCCTGTAGGGTTGCTCCCCATTGCCATGGCCGGATATGACATCAATTTGCTGTTGAAAGGTGCTCGGGATATGCGTGAGAGGTGTGTAGGCACTCATGATTATCAAGACAATCCAGCTTTGCTCTATGCTGCTGTTCGCAACATACTCTATCGCAAGGGCCGCAAAGTTGAGATTCTGGAAAACTTTGTTCCTAACTTAAAGTATCTTAGTGAGTGGTGGAAGCAACTTTATGGCGAGAGCGAGGGCAAGGAAGGAAAGGGTATTCTGCCCCATAGTCTCAGTTTTACTACCGACCTCCATTCCATGGGGCAATATGTCCAAGATGGTGAGCGCTTGATGTTTGAGACTGTTCTCAGCGTTGCCAAACCCCAAAGGAATGTCAGGATTCCAGAAGATGAACAAAATCTTGACGGTATCAACTACCTCTTAAGTAAGAGTTTGACCGAAATCAATCATAACGCCGAACTCGGCACCATTCTGGCTCATAAGGACGGCAATGTCCCCGTGATTCGCATTGAGGTTTCGCAGGTCAACGAATATGTTCTTGGACAGTTGATTTATTTCTTTGAATTTGCTTGCGGCATAAGTGGCTATATGCTGGGTGTCAATCCATTTGACCAACCGGGTGTTGAAGCCTATAAGAAGAATATGTTTCGATTGCTAGGCAAGCCAGGATATGCAAAATAATTGTAGATAAAAAATGGCCGGCAGATGCAATTCTACCGGCCATTATTTTTGCGACTTCTATTAGAAAGGAAGGTCGCCAAGGGGTTCAGTTTCGTTGTTCAAAATAGCGCAAAGGGGGTCGTGTTCTCTTTCGCCTTGCTCGTCGGGCCGATTCTTGTTGGCCAAAACCGTAAAGTTGTCGGCAACCACCTCGGTGATATAGCGTTTGTTGCCATCTTTGTCCTCCCAAGAGCGGGTCTGCAGTTTGCCTTCCACATAGATCTGCGTGCCTTTGCGCAAGATTTTCTCGGCGATTTCTGCCAAGGTGCGCCAGCAAACCACATTGTGCCATTCAGTCTGTTCCACTCGCTCGCCTGAGCGGTTTTTCCTGTATTCGGTAGTGGCCAGGGGGAATGAGGCCTTCTTTACCACGTTGGAAGTTTCGTCGTGGCGGTCCTGGGGGAAAGCTACGACATCGGGGTTCTTGCCTAAATTACCAATCAGAATAACTTTGTTTACTCCTACCATAATCTTTTACCTTATATAAAATATGTACATTTATTTCTATATGTAACGCTTATTTCAAATTGCAAAGATAGCATTTTTTGTGCAACTGCAAAGATAAAAATATTCACAATTTTGACAAATACCTGTCTATCAAACGTGAAATCGGCAGATATTTTTGCTCCGAGGCTTCCACGGCTCGCATTTTTAATGGAATTCTGGCCGGTCTGTGGCCATATTTCGCTGTCAAGAATTGGGCTTTTATTGTGCGATGCGTCAGTTGGTGCTTCATTTTCGGGCCCACGCAAATCTCTGCGGGCTTCTCGCCAAACCATTCTTCCAAAACCTGCGAAATCTGCAGCGCAAGGTCTGCCGCGGCAATGGGCATCTCGGTTTCGTGGAGAGGCAGTTCATACAATCCTTGCCAGATATCTCCAGCCTCGCGCTGCTGCATCAGGCGGTGCGACTCAAATTGCACATCAATGTAATAAAAGTGCCTTTCTTTCACTACCACCTTTTGTGGTCGGATGGGCAGAATGTCTACTTTCCCATCCCTATAAGCCACGCATTCTTGACAGAAAATACAATTCGCACAGTTGCAACCTGTTGGCTTACAATAAATCGAACCGAAATCCATGATGGCTTGATTAAAGATGTCGGGCTGTTCATTATCAATCAGTTTCATCAGCCGCTGTTCAAACTCTCGGTATGCCTGGTCGGTGCCGATAGGAGTGTAGATGCCATAAAGGCGGGCAATCAGTCGGTACACATTGCCGTCAATCACCGGGTAGGGGAGCCGGAAGGCAAAAGAAGCAATGGCCGACGCAGTGTACTTCCCCACTCCCTTCAGTTTCAGAATCTCTGCGTAAGTGCTTGGAAACACGCCGTCTAACTCATTCGCTATGTATTGTGCGGCAGCATGCAGATTGCGGGCTCGCGAATAATATCCCAAGCCTTGCCAGCTTTTCAGCACTTGCTCTTCCGAGGCTGCGGCCAGGTGCTTCACCGTGGGGTAAGTGGTTGTAAAATGATGGTAGTAGCTCAGTCCTTGCTCAATGCGGGTCTGCTGCAAGATGATTTCCGAAAGCCATATATAATATGGATTATCTGTCTCCCTCCAGGGCAGTTTTCGGCCAAATTCCGAATACCAGTTTATGAGTTTTTCTGCGAACATTACAAAGGGTCAATTTTTGAAAAATAGCGTGTTTCTGAGGCGTTATTAACAGGATATTATGCTATAACTGCTTGAAAAAATAATGTTAAAGTTTATTTTTAAGTTTTTTGTAATCTAGTGAAAATAAATATATTCAAATTTATAAAATGTTAAAAAAATGTTTTGTGCTATTTTCTGAGGCCAAAAAGTTTTGCTAATTCAAAAAAAAGTCCGACTTTTGCACCCGCTTTTCACGAAAAAAAAGCACATATAAATAACGTAAATAAACAACAAAAAAGTATATAGATTATGTCAAAGATTTGTGAAATTACTGGCAAGCACGTTATCACTGGTAACAATGTTTCCCACTCCCGCATCCACACCAAGCGTACTTTCGCTCCCAACCTGCAGACCAAGAAATTCTACATCCCCGAAGAGGATATGTGGATCACCCTTAAGGTCAGCGCTAAAGGTATGCGTATCATCAACAAGAAAGGCATCCTTGCCGCTCTTAACGATGCAGCTGCTCAGGGCCACCTGAAATTCTAACTTTACTGAAGACAAACAAGGTCTTAATAAACAATTTTTATCAATCCTTAACAAGAAAGAGGTATTTAAAATGATCGTAGTTCCTATTAAAGAAGGCGAAAACATCGAGAGAGCCCTCAAGAAACTCAAAAGAAAATTTGAAAAAACTGGTGTCGTGAAAGAACTCCGCGAGCGTCAGAAATTCACCAAGCCTTCTGTAGTGAACAGAGAGCGTCGTCAGAAAGCTATCTATGTCCAGCACCTGCGTCAGCAGGAACTCGACAAATAGTTTCGAGACCTCACGAATCACATTATGAAGGGCAATTCCTCACGGGCTTGCCCTTCTTTTGGTCCGCCCTAATCCCGCTAGTTTTACCTTATTTATACTATAGTTATACCTTAGTTATTCTATTATATATAGGATAAATATAGTATAAATAAGGTATAAATATAGGATAAGGAACGGGCTTAGGGCGGGCTTAGTGCGTGATGTCTGGCTTAGGAATGGGGTTCGGAGGTGTTGGCTTTTG
>JAZLLD010000085.1:0-30741 GCA_045597945.1 Bacteroidales bacterium | reverse complement strand
TATTAATTATTAATTATTAATTAATTCATTATGTCTTGTAATTTCATTAAGATAGTCAACGGAGTAAAAATAGCTAGAGCTATTACTAATCGTGAAGAGTATATTGCCATCCGCAATACTCCCGCCAACATTGCCCGCCTGGAGAAGGCCCGCCAAGGCGACCAGAAGAGCAAAATGCAGTTGGTGCAGTTCAACTACTCGGGCTACTACCCTGGCGGGATGGTGAAAGGCAATCTGTTGCCGAGCCGTGCCTTTATGTTCGACATCGACGACAGGGCGGAGTTTGAGCGCGTCACGCCTACCTTGCTTGCCGACCCCATGAAGTGGGAGCTCTTGATGTTGGAGCGTTCGGTGAACGGAGGCGGCCACGCCATCTTCTACCGCACCCCGGGGCGCACTATCTTGGAGTGCCAGGTGGAGAAGAGCATGGAGCTGCAATGCGAGATGGATAACAATGCTCACGATATCAACCGAGTGTGCTTTGCCAGCTCGGCTTCGCACGAGGATTTGCTATACCTCAGCGACGACCTTTTTAAGGATGTTTTTGAGAGCGAGACGGCCAAGGCGGAGGCCGAGCGACTGAAAGAGCGCGAGGCAAACGGCGATGAGAAGCTCCCGCCCTCGGCACACAAGGCCAATAAGCATTACCGCCCTTGGGAGGACAAGGGAACGACTCCCACGGTGGTGGCGAAGCCCGCCAAAAGGAAGGCGGAGAAAGAGGGCGACCCAGCGGCGCAGGACACGCCTTGGTATCCGTCGGACTACAACGGCATCCCCTTTCAGGAAATCATCGACACTTACTGGGAGCTGTACAGCGACAACCAGCGGCCCCCCACGAGGGGGACCCGCAATTGCGGCTACTATGAGCTCGCTTATAATCTGCGCCACCTCTGCGGCTTCAATGCCGATTGGCTCAACGCCGTTATTCCCGACTACGCTTTTGACGAGACATTCGGAGCGGAAGAGAAGATGCAGTGTATAGCAAACGGAGTGAACGCCAAGCAGACCGCCATGACGTACAAGATAAAGGATGTGCTGAGACTGATACGCGAGCGTCATCAGTTTGACCCGAGCTATATCGCGGCCGTCGATGAGGCGGCAGAACTCGACACCACTTTCTATGCCAAGCAGCTGCCGCCCCTTCCGCAAGGACTGGCAGAGGCGGTGAACGCAGTGGGCGACCAAATGGCAATGCCTGTATTGTTTGCGTCGTTCCCCGCCATCGGTGCGTTGGCAACGAATGTGAGAATTGCGGTCCACGGAGTGTATAACACTTTGAATCTGATGACCTATATGGCGGGCGACTATGCGAGCGGCAAGGGCGCAATCGACCCCATTGTAAGCCAGTGGATGGAGCCGGTGAAGGAGGAAGATAAATTCTTTTTAGGGGTATATGAGGCCTGGCGTTCGGAGGCCCGGAAGAATAAGAACAAAAAGGAGCAAAGGGAAGAGCCGAACAACCCCATCAGATTCATTACGCTGAATAACACTGTGGCGAATTTGGCCGACCGCCTTTCGAAATGCCGTGGGCTTCATGCGTTCAGTTTCACTCCCGAAGCCGACACGTTGGCGGCCAAGTGGAAGAGCAGCATCACGGATTTCTCTGTGATGCTCCGCCAGGCTTACGACGGATCGGCCTACGAGAGGGAAGCCAAGAGTATTGATTCGGTGAATGTGCATATCGAACGCCTGCTGTGGAATGTGGTGATGTGCGGAACCCCGGACGCACTGTTTCGTGTGGTGCAGAACTATACCGACGGCTTCTTGTCGCGTATTGCCATTGCCCGCACCCCCGACAACACTTTCGCTCCCCTGCCCGAACGCCCCCAAATACTGGACGAGGAAGGGAGGAACGGCATAAGGGTGATTGCCGATATGCTGCGTCTTTTTAAAGGCGACCTTGAGCTGGCTTCGCTGGAGGAGGTGGGCAGGCATTGGCTTGACGCGGTAAGGATTGAAGCTATGAAGGACAACGACGCGGTGACCGCACGCGCCCGTATCCGCACCTGCATCACAGCCCAGCGTATGGTGGCTTGCGTTGTCCTCTGTGCCACGGCCGAGGAGATGGTGAAGAAGCACGGCCTTGTGGAGGTTGAAGAGCTGTTGAAGCGTTCGCCCGAGGCATGGTGCCCTGTGGCGGAGAAGATAGGCCAGAGGGAGGAGATTCTGAACACCTTCAATATCTTCGCCGACTATATGATCGAGAATTCGATGTCGTTCTTCCACGACCGCATTGAGGAAGCCATGACCTCAAAGGAATACCTCGGCACGAAACAAACGCCTCGGCGCAAGACTAGGACTATTTTCGCAGAATTGCAGAAGGTTTTCACGTTTGGCGAAGCGTACGCGATCTTCCGCAAGCGCAAACCACGAGCACTGAGATGAGTGTGAAGAAAGCCCTCTATCGTTGGGAGACGCAAGGCCTTATTGAGAAAACGGACAAGCAGACTTTCCAAAAGGTGGAGGATAAGATAGGGGATTGAAGTAGAGTGAATAGGTTTTTAGTGAATAGTGAAATAGTGAATTGTGAATTGAGGGCTGGCGCGGTCAATTCACTATTCACAATTCACTGTTCACTGCTCACTAAACATAGACATTTGGACAAATGGAAAAAATATATAGGTGACCTCTAAAAATTAGATAATCTAAGTTTCGCAAGCGAAACTTATGAACTGAAAGACGAGGATTTCCAGTGAAAATCCGAGAAAGTCATTATCGACCAGAAATTATTAATAACTAGCAATTTCTGATAATATTGACTTTTCTCAAAAGGTTCACAGAACCTTTCTCGTCTTTCAGTCATTCTGGCCGAGCAAGCTCGGTCAGAAAAACAATTTTTAGAGGTCACCTATTGGAATTTAGTTTGAATTCAGATACATACCCCCCGCCTTCTCCAAAAGTCCACCGGACTTTTCTTGCCCTCTCAAGAGGGGATGGCTGGCGCACCACGCTAGATTTATGAATTATGAGGGCTGCCGCCCAATTCACAATTCACTAAAAATGAATTGAGGGCTAGTTGTGGTTCTTGTTGGCAGGCTTGTCCAGGAAGGCTTTTACTTCCTCGGCTTTGGCTGTGGCCACATCGCTCCATTCAGGGTCGGCCAGCATTCGGTCGAGATAGGCCTGCCATTCTTTGCTTTGGAAATACTGGGTTTGTGTCTTGGTGTAGTGTTCCAGTTCGCTTAATGTTGCGTCGTAATCAGCTATGAGCCATTTCCCTTTGTTGTATTGTAGGTCAATCTGATGGGTGTCGGCCCGTTGGCACTGGTATGCCACAAATCGTATTGTTGCGTGGCGACCTTTGCTGGTTATGTTGATATCTTCGATGCGGAAGTCGTCGCAGTCGCCATTGCCGGTGATAAAGTAGTAGAGCCATTCGTCGCTACCGATTTCGCCGATGGCGTCGCTGGGCACATCCCAGGCGCGGGAAAGGCTACGGTAGTAGTCCTCGGTGAACATCTCTCTGGATCCGGGGAAAATGCGATGGTCGGGGATGACGGATATGAAATGCAGTGCGTCTTCCTTGCTGGGGTGCGGGGGATTGCCGCCGAAATGGGAGCAGGAACTCAGGGCAAGAAGGAGGGCGGAAATCAGGGTGAGTCGATTATTCATATTGTTTAACTATTTGGATGACTTTCTTATAGCTCAAACCTTCGTAGCCGTCGAGCACATGGCTGCACTTGTCGGCGATAGTGGCACGGCTGTTGCTGGTGGCCAGGCCAAATGTGAACATTTGGGCGGCCATGCCGGCTGCCAGGCCCGTGAGAGCGTCCTCAAAGACGACGCATTCGGCCGGAGTGCAACCGAAGTGGGCGGCACCTTTCAGATAGCAGTCGGGGTGGGGTTTGGAATGCGAGAAACATTCGGCCGTGAGCACATGGTCGAAGAGTTTGTTGAAGTCGGGCATTTGCCTGGATACGTTTGCCATCTTCTCTTGGTTGGAACTGGTAACAACGGCCAGTTTTATCCCATTGGCTCTCAGGTTGCTGAGGAGTTCTACCGCGTGGGGGAAGAAAGTGTATTGCATCTGCGATTCGTGTTCGTAGAGGCTGGCCACAATCTTAGCTTGCAGCGTGGGTTCGGCAAAGTATTTGTTGAGGATGTTGGTGAGTGTGGTTCCCTTGATGATGTTGGCAAAATCGGGAATCTCGGGGTGGTAGAGCTGCCCAATCTTTTCCCAATAAACAGTGTATTGGCCCTCAGTATCGAAGAGGGTCCCGTCAAGATCGAAAAGGGCGGCTTTTAGGTTCATATTGAAGGGGAGTGTTTTTTTTGTGAAGTAGTGAATAGTGAATAGTGAATTGAGGGCTGCCGCACTATTCACTATTCACAATTCACTATTCACTCATTCACAATTCACTCATTTCACAAATTATTTAGATTTCTTCTTGGCTTTTACCTCTTTGTACTCGTTGTTGAGGCCCTCGAGAATCTCGTCGGTGATGTCCATTGCGGGGTTCATGTAGAGGGTGGGGGAGTCGTTGAAGGTCTTGCGCAGGATGATGTCGAACTGCTGATTCTCAGCATTATATTCGCGGACGAAGGCAAAGATGCGGTTGAGAAGCTCCACGTTGGAGTCCATCTGCTTCTGCATGATCTTTCCGGCCAGTTCTTGCTCGAGGGTGGACAATTTCTCGGCACGCTGTTTCAGCTCGGTCTCTTTGGCCTGCTGCTGGCTGAGGGTCATGTTCTCGCCGGTCTTGAGGAAGTTCTGGTAGTCGTTCTGGAATTTGATCATCTGTTCCTGATAGCTCTTCTCTTGAGTCTCTTTGTAGCGGTTCAGTTCGTCCTGAAGGTCAATAGCATACTGGTATTTGGCCAGCAGGGTGTCGCTGTTGACGTAGGCCACTTTCAGTACGCCATCCTCAGCAATCATGGGTTCGGATGCATCGGGATTAAACTTGCTGGGAGCGCCCTTGCCAGTGAAGTGGAGGATGTAGAGCACCACCAAACCAACAAAGAAAACGATGTTGAGAATGAAGGCGCAGGTGTGGGCCACGCACATCTTCTTATGATGCTGAGTGCGAATATCTTCGTCTTTGGGCTGGCAGTCGGGGCAGCAGCACTGGTTTTCGCTAACGGGCTGCTCGGCAGTGGTGTTCGCAACCTCGGTTTCGGGGATATTGTTGTTTTCTTCCATGTTGTTTCTTTTTATATATGATATCATTATTCATTTATTTCGCCAATGGTGTCGATGGCGCGTTGTACGCGGGCGATGGTCTCTTCCTTGCCGATGGTCATCACGAGGGTCAGCATGTCGGGGCCTACGGTGGTGCCGACAACTGCCAGGCGCAACGAGTTCATAATCTGACCCATATTGAGTTCGTTGCCCTTGATGTAGTCCTCGAGGAGGGCTTTGTGGATGGCATCGTACTCGAAAGGCATGGTGTTCAGGATTTCAATCACTTTGGCCATGTGGGTGGCCATGCCGGGTTTCCAACGTTTGCTAACAGCCTTGGGGTCGTACTCGGTGGGAGCCTGGAAGAAATAGTGTGTCTGGTCCCAGAGCTCGCTGGGAAAGTTCAGGCGCTCTTTCATCATGCCGCAGACCTTGGTAACGTATGCCATATCGGCCTCAACGCCATGCTCTTTCAGCTGGGGCATGAACATCTCTGCCAGTTTCTCGTCGGGGCATTTCTGCAGATACTCGTGGTTGAACCACTTGGCTTTCTCTACGTTGAATTTGGCACCGCTCTTGCTGATGTGCTCGATGGAGAAGAGTTTGATGAGTTCGTCCATCGACATGATTTCCTGGTCGTTGCCGGGATTCCAGCCAAGGAGGGCAAGCATGTTGACCACGGCCTCGGGCAGATAGCTTTTCTCGCGGTAGCCGCTGGAGATTTCGCCGGTTTCGGGGTTGTGCCAGTCCAGGGGGAATACGGGGAAGCCGAGACGGTCGCCGTCGCGTTTGCTCAGCTTGCCGTTGCCGTCAGGTTTGAGCAGGAGGGGCAGATGGGCGAACTGGGGCATGGTGTCTTCCCAACCGAATGCTTTGTAGAGCATTACATGCAGGGGGGCGGAGGGAAGCCATTCCTCGCCGCGAATCACATGCGACACTTCCATCATGTGGTCGTCTACAATGTTGGCCAGGTGGTAGGTGGGCATGCCGTCGGACTTGAAAAGCACTTTGTCGTCCAGCAAGCGGCTGTTCATGGTCACCTCGCCGCGGATGAGGTCGTGCACGGTGATATCGGTGTTCTCGGGGAATTTGAATCGCACAACATATTGGTCGCCACTGTCCAGGCGGCGCTGAACCTCTTCTGCGGAGAGCGAGAGGCTGTTCTCCATCATGCCGCGGGTGTTGCAGTCGTACTGGAAGGTCTTCTTTTCTGCCTCAAACTCTTTGCGTTTGGCATCAAGAGCCTCGGGTTTGTCGAAGGCATAATATGCCCAACCATCGCGGATAAGCTGGTCGGCATATTGGCGGTACATAGGCTTGCGGTCGCTCTGGCGGTAGGGACCGTAGTTGCCGCCCAGGTGCACACCTTCGTCGAATTTGATTCCCAGCCAGTCAAGGGCTTCGATGATGTAGGCCTCGGCACCGGGAACAAAGCGGGTCTGGTCGGTGTCTTCAATGCGGAGAATCATGTCGCCACCATTCTGGCGGGCAAAGAGATAGTTGTAAAGAGCAGTGCGGACACCTCCAATATGGAGCGGGCCGGTAGGACTGGGTGCGAAACGTACGCGTACTTTTCTCATATTATTCATTATTTATTATTATTTTCGTTCAAATGTATTGATATTTCAATTGACAATTCTTTCTAATGCGGCGAATAAACTGTAAATTACTTAAAGTTCAAGTCGCTGAAATGTTTTTTGTTCAGAAGGTAGTATTGCAGCAGCAACCAGCCGTTATAGATGCACGACACCTCTTGGTGTTGTATCTGCTCGCGTTTCTGGCGGTAGATTTTCTTTGTTTTGCGGAACGCTTTGTGGGCTTCGAACACGGCATTGAACTCTCCTTTGTTTCCGCCTATCAGGAATTTCACGGCGGCCACATAGTCCAGCAACCTCCTCACTGTCATCACCCTGCAGCGGCGGCCGGAGGGGAGGTTTTTGTAAAGCATGGCTGTGTTGTTGCGGAAATTAAGGTAGGTCTTGCGCGGATTGGACTTGGGCAGGGTGCCTCCGCCAACATGGTAGACCACCGATTGGGGGCAGTATTCAACCCTGTAGCCGGCATTCTTGGCACGCCAGCAGAAGTCGATTTCCTCCATGTGGGCAAAGAAATCGCCATCCAGTCCGCCGAGTTCTTTCCAGACATCGGCCCTGACAAACATGGCGGCTCCCGAGGCCCAGAAAATCTCGCAGGGGTCGTCGTATTGGCCGTGGTCCTTCTCGACGATGTTGAACATGCGGCCACGGCAGAAAGGATAGCCGTAACTGTCTATGAATCCGCCAGCTCCGCCAGCATATTCAAAGGTGTCGCGCTGGTCAAACATCAGCAGTTTGGGCTGGCAGATGGCTGTCTTTTCATTCTGCTGCATCTGCGCTATCACAGGCTCAATCCAGTTGGGGGCAACTTCCACATCGTCGTTCAGCAACACATAGTAGTCGGCTTCGATCTGAGCCAGGGCACGGTTGTAGCCCTCGGCAAAGCCATAGTTCTTATCCAGTTGTATGATGCGCAGTGCGGGGTAATGGGTGCGGAGAAACTTGATGGAGTCGTCGGTAGAGCCGTTGTCGGCAATCACCACCTCGGCATCGCCCGTGGTGTGGGCTGTTACCGAAGGCAGAAAGCGCTCCATCATGTGTTTTCCGTTCCAGTTTAGTATAACGACAGCTATATGCATGATATTCTTTTCTTTAATTTTAATTACAACTAATGCAGCTCCACATCGGCCGGGCGCTGGCGTTTCCATCTGCGGTGCGACCACAGCCAGTACTGCGGAGCCTGGTCGATGGTCTGCTTCAGCCGCTTGATGTATTCCGCCACGATGGTGTATTGCGGCACCTCGTTAGGCTTCTCGCACAGGGAGGAAAACTCCACCTCGTAGTAGCCGCGCTTGACTTTCCGCACCTCGTAGTAGAGCACCGGCATGTCGTATTTGCGGGCAAAATATTCAGCGCCATAGATGAATGGGGTCTCCTGGTTCATGAACATGGTCCAGTACGACTTGTGCACATCGTTTGGCGACTGGTCGCTCAGCATCATATAGGCGGCCGGCACTTGGTGCGACTGATAGTACGACATCTTCTGACGGACATTAGTCTGGTCAACAATCTCGGTGCCGAAACGAGAGCGGCGGCGGGTGATGAAGCCTGCTACCGATTTGTTCTCCAACGGTTTGCCGACTCCGATGCCCACGTGGCGAATCTGGAAATTGAGTGATGAGACCATGTATTCCCAGTTGTTGTAGTGCGACGACATGAGCACCACGCTCTGCCCCTTTTCGTAATAGGCGTTCACCAGCTCGCGGTTCACCACCTTGTAGTGGCGCAAGATCCTTTTGGGCGAGGCATAGAGATTGACTACACCCTCCATGAGCAAGTCGCTGATATGGCGGTAGTAATCCTTCTCAATGCGGTGGCGCTCCTCGGCCGACCATTGCGGGTAAGCCTTGGCCAGATTGTTGCGCGTCACCCTCCGGCGATAGCGCACCAGGTGGTAGACAATGAAGTAGATGATGTCGGCCAAGATATGCATGAGTCGAATGTTGTTGCTAAATCCTATCGGTAGATGTTGAAGTCGGAATTATATAATTACTAGTTGTTCATCACAATTAATAACCTCTTTCAAACTGCTCGCCGACCTCGCCTTTCACGTTCTCGTCGAGTTGGTTCTGGCTCAGCATGCGCTCCCAGAAGGCAGTGCGCAACTCACCGCGGGCGTTGGAATTCAGCAGTTTGTAGTATCCGCTACGGAATTCGTCCCAGAAGATGAACACGCGGTTGGGGTTGTCGGCGGGCATGCGGTTGTAGCGCCAAAGCTGGTAGGGCAGGTAGTGCACGGTGCCCAGGCTCTCGCGGCTGCTGGAAGTCACGTAGCCCTGGTTGGGGTCGTAGTCGGTCTGTCCCACAGGACTGTTGCTAATGTGCAGTGCGCCAACGAAATTCTTCTCGTCGCGGATGAAGTCGGGAGCGCCGTACTGCAGGTAAACTCGGCCGCGGTCGGTTCTATGGCCGGGGGTGCGGGGATAGCCGAAGTTCTTATCCACGTATTGCACTTTCTCGCGGTATTCGAGCCATTCTTTCTCGGGGTTCAGCGCATTGCGCGACACCCAGAAGCGGTAGAAGAAAGTCTGCTTCTCGACCAGGTTGTTGGTCGTGCGGCCCAAAGCCTCAAGCATGGTATTCTCCTTGGCTGATGCAATGGGGTAAAGTGCATCGATATAATTGGTTAGCTCTTCTTCATCGGTCATTCGGCCGGCAAACGAAGCGGCCACGTTGGCCTCGGCCAGCAAGTCGTCCTCGATGCCGGGGTTGGAGCGCTGGAAAGAGGCAGTCTTTCTCATAAGCACCTGATTGGCAAGGTTCATGGCCTCAACCACCAAGGTGTAGTTGCCGGAAGGCAGTTTGGCGATATCGAGGTTCATGTATACGGCATCCATTGCCTTGGCCTGCTTGCGGTGGGAGTAGGTTTCAAAACCTTCTATGCGGCGGCCGTTCTCGGTCTGGATGAGGTAGGCCGACATGATATACGATTTGTCGCCAATTTCTTTGTCCAGGTTGTAGATTTCGATATAGGGGTTCAGCTGCTTGATTTCGGCAGGCAGGAAGTCGTTGATATAGGGCACCATGTCAAAGCCGTTGCGCGAGAGCATGTTCTCGGTGGTGGTGGGGGTGGCCGACGACATCAGCTGGATGTTGGACATGGCGGGCTTGCCATTCTGGTAGAACACCACCAGCATGTCTTTGAAAACCACTGCCTCGGCCTCGGAATTCTTGTCGCGGAGCGAGACCTGCATGTCGTAGATGCCGTTGCTCAGGCCGAAGCGCTGCAAGTCGAGGAAGGTGAATCGGTTATTGGTATCGCTGTTAGTCACGGGGCTGTTGAGGTCGTACTTCTTTATGTAAGCCACAGTGTCGTTCTTGCTCACCAACAGCACCACTTCCACCGTGGCGCGGTACTGGTCTTTTGTCTGGTTGGAATACGTATCCTCATTGAATTTGACAAAGTTGAGGGTTCTGGCGTCGAAGTCCAAGTAGGTCTCAACGTACGGCTGATCGCTACCAGGAATATAGAAAGTAGAATAGCCAAAGAGGGCCGTCAACTGCTTTTTCTGAGCAAAGGCCGAAGTGGCCAGCACCAGAGTCATGAGTAGTAAAGCGATTTTCTTCATATAAAAAAATATTTTGTCATATTAATTATGACAATAACGAACTTTGCTCGGTCTTATTGTATATTATATGAGAAATATTTATTAATTATTCAAAATTGTTGTCCGGGATGTGCCAGCCAAATCTCCAGCGCTTCTGCAATGCTGTACGAAAAACAATCCTATCACCTCTCAAAAACAAATGCTCTCAACCCGCTGCTCAGCCAGGTTGATGCTTTGCCAAATTATTGAACATTAAATCAAAACAATCGGCCTTCCTAGATGTAAAAATCCGCAGCTCTTTTATCGCAATCCCTAACCTCATCCTTCGCCCTTCCTTCGCTCATCCTTCGCTCATCCTTCGCTCATCCTTCGCTATAAGGAACGGGTCTGCGGCGGAGCTGCACTGGGCGCAGTCCGCCGGCGCAGGACTGCGATTTCTGTTCGGAATTTGTTTTAAGAAAGGTTTCTAAATGGTGTTTGGTGAAATTAATTTTGTGGGTTCAATATTTTTTTGTATCTTTGCAGATACTTCAAGTTGTAGGCTGTAGGGCCTTTTTGTGCGAGGTATCAATTAGTTGGGTGGGTGAATGGGGGCTTTGTTGAGGTGGCTGAGACGGCTAATGGTGGCTGCGGGGCTTTGTTGGCATGCAGTTTGGGACTTGTTGAACTGTTTATTGAAATTTGGTTGTCTATAATAATACTGTATAATATGAAAACATTGGTTTTTGCTACAAATAACAAGCATAAGTTGCATGAAGTGAGTGCGTTGCTTGAAGGTGTGGTTGAGATTAAGAGTCTGGCCGAGATGGGCTTGGAGGGTGATATCCCCGAGACTTCGGATACCCTGCAGGGCAATGCTTTGCAGAAGGCGCAGTGGGTTTGGGAACGCACGCATCTGGATTGCTTTGCCGATGATACTGGCCTGGAGGTGGATGCCCTGGGCGGCGCTCCGGGCGTTTACAGCGCACGTTATGCCGGGGAGCATTGTTCTTTTGACGACAATATCAATAAGATGTTGGCCGCCATGGAGGGTAAGACCGACCGCAAGGCCGATTTCCGCACGGTGATCTGCCTGATGGAGGGTGGTCAGCCTCGTTATTTCGAGGGCCGCGTGGATGGCACTATTCTTACTGAACGTTATGGCGCTGAGGGATTTGGCTACGATCCTATTTTCATGCCCGACCGCTTTGCCGTGAGTTTCGCGGAAATGCCTCTTGAGGTGAAAAACAAGATCAGCCATCGCGGATTGGCCGTGGCTAAATTGGTTGAGTATCTTAAACATTAAAGACCTAATTATTGTGTATACGCAAGTTTATCCGCTGCAGTTGTCGCGGGGCGTGGCTATGAGCGACTCCTACATTCTGGTGCTTGATGCGCCCGAGGTGCGCAAGCATGTGCCCATCCTCATTGGCGAGAGCGAGGCCCAGGCCATCATTCTGGCTATCGAGCAGAAGGAAGTGGCTCGGCCATTGACGCACACGCTGATATGCAATCTGATGGAAGAATATATGTTGACTCTCAAGCAGGTGACGATTGACCGTTTTGAAGAGGGTATTTTTTATTCGTCGTTGTGCATGAATGATGGTTTCTCGGATAAGAATATTGATTGTAGGGCAAGCGACGCTGTGGTGTTGGCGCTGTTGAATCAGTGTGCTATCATGATGGATATAAATGTGTTGAACGATACTTGCATGGATCCAGGGGCGATAGAAGGCAATCTGCCGAGGAACAAGACCGTGGTGGATGAGTCGTTGGAAGAATTGGAGGCTCGGTTGCGTAAGTGCGAGGAGAACGAGGATTATGAGCAGGCGGCTGAAATCATGAAGCTGATTGAACGTCTGAAGGGTTGAGCAGTCACTTGGGGTGGTTGTTCGCCGAGTTATTGGTTGAACTTTTTTGAAAACGTATTTGTATATGATACAGAAGATTGATGAGAGTGCTGAGTTTATCCGTCGCCGTTTGTCCGGGGCGGAGATGCCGCAGGTGGCTGTGGTGTTGGGCAGTGGGTTGGGCTTGATGGCCGACCGTATCGAGAACCCGATTGTGATTCCGTACAGCGAGATCCCTAATTTCAAGAGGTCGACGGCTGTAGGCCACAAGGGCAATTTGATTGTCGGCACCCTTGGCGGTAAGCGTGTGATGGCCATGCAGGGGCGCTTCCATTTTTATGAAGGCTATACGATGCAGGAGGTCACTTTCCCCATCCGTGTGATGGCTCGCCTGGGGGTGAAAGTCCTTTTTGTAAGCAATGCCGCAGGTGCCGTTAATCCGTCCTATCGTGTTGGAGATATGATGATTATCACCGACCACGTCAATCTGATGCCCAATCCGCTGATTGGCCCTAATATGGATGAGTTCGGCACCCGATTCCCGGATATGACCACTGTTTACAGCCGCCGTATACGCCAAATTGCCTTGGCCGAGGCTGCCGAAATGGGCGTGGCTTTGCAGCAGGGTGTATATGTTGCCGGAACCGGTCCTACTTATGAGACTCCTGCCGAGTATAAATTTTATGCCGCCGTTGGTGGCGATGCTGCGGGTATGTCCACCGTCCCCGAGGTGATTGTCGCACGGCATAGCGGATTGGAAATATTTGGTATGAGCATTATCACAAATCAGAGCAACGATTTGAGCGACACTTGTTTGAATGATGGTGAGGATGTTGTTCGCGAGGCAAATAAGGCCGCTGTTAAGATGACCACGTTGTTTGAGCGTGTTATTGCGAAATTATGATCAAGGCGGCATTTTTTGATATCGACGGTACGCTGGTCAGCTTCAAGACCCATACTGTTTCTGAAGGCACAGTGCGGGCCTTCGACAAACTCCGCGAAAAGGGTATCCGCACCTTTATCTCCACCGGCAGGCCTTATTGTCTGCTGCCAGAGATGCCGCTGAAGTTCGATGGCTATGTGACGATGAATGGCGGCTATTGCTTTATGGGCGATACTGTTTGTCACAAAAATCCTATTCCCCAAGCAGATAGCGATCGTTGGGTGCGCTACGCCATGGAAAGAAATATTTGTACGATGCTTTTTTCCGAAAAGGAGATGTTCGTCAACCGGCTGGACGACCCTATGGGTATGGAAATCAGTGAGGAGGTGAAGATTGACATTCCGCCCCAACTTGATACCGCCAAGATGCTCGGTATTGAGGCCTACCAGTTCATAGCCGTGATGGAGCCGGAGGAAGATGCTAGGGTGCTGGAGTTGTTGCCTCATTGCCGCCTGCCTAGATGGCATCCGCATTTCAGCGATTTGATTAATTTCGACAACAGCAAGGCCGTCGGTATTGAAAGCATCATCTCGCGTTTGGGTATCACCAAAGAAGAATGTATCGGTTTTGGCGATGGCGCCAATGATATCGAGATGCTTGAATATTGCGGCATAGGTGTTGCGATGGGAAATGCCAAGGACGAAGTAAAATCCCATGCCGATTATGTGACCACCTCGGTAGATGAAGAGGGCATTGAAACAGCTTTGAAACAGTTAAATATCATTTAGAGTTGGCATTTCTACCCAAGCCTACCGATTAGGTTTAATATTGAATAAGCGGAGAGCCCAGTCTGGTCTCTCCGCATTTTTAATCTGCTTTTAGAGAGTCGCCGTAGAAGGCTAGCTCTCCTCGTTGAAATACACTTTGTAGTATTTGCCTTTTTCGTCTTCGCCTTGCTCTATAAGTTCGCGGTCGCCGTGAACATAGATGTGGAAGTTTTTGTCGAGTTTGATGACACTCTTGTAGGCTCGCGCTTGCTTCTTCACTGCGCTTTCGCTGATGTCGTAACTCTCCGGCATTTCGATATTGTTCTCTTCCTGGTATTGCTCGCGGTATTCCTTAAAGCTGTCTATCACTTCGGGTTGCGCAATGACCTCCTCGGTGAATGACTGAAGATTGAAATTGTCGTTCTGCTTGAAATAGTTGCTGCAGCGATTGAGCATATCGGCCTGGTCGGCTTTGCTTACACCTTCGAATTGCTGGGGCAGCTCATCGGTGATGAATTTCTTATAGGCCTGCATCTCGGTGTGGGTATTGTAATACTCATCTTCGCGTTGGCGGATGCCTAGGAAGCTGTCTTTCCAATAAATAGCATCGGTTGACCTGTTGGTGGCGTCAACCACACTGACCACATAGCCTTTGTCGGCCTCGGTGTTGAAAATGATGGCACCTTTGTCTAATTTATTGGGATTGATGCCGTGATGCACTTCAAGCTGATATTGTGCCCGTGCGTTCATGTCGCCTTCCTGAGTGCTCCATTGCTCCTCGTCGTGTTGCACTTTGAGGAATGATTCTTTGTTCTCAGATTTGAAGATGCCGATGGCGTCCATTGTTTCGCCATTCAGCATACATTCCGAGAAGTAGACCACAAAAAGTTCGCCGCCTTTGATGTTGGCATGGGTGCTGGCATCGTAGAGTTGGCGAGCAATCAGTTTTGACTCCTCCAGCAGGCATTCCGGGTCGGCAAATATGTTGGCGCAACGCTGAAAAATCTGGTTCAGTTCAATGTTGCTTTCATCCCAAAGATTGTAGTATTCCTCTACCTTGAAAGGGGTTACGAAATAGCGGACAAGCACATCTTGCAGCTGTTCGGTTAATTGCAGCGGAGCGTCGGAGAGCACGAAACCCTCTTCGGTGGCTTTGTTACCGACGCGGTGAAGGACAACATTCTGTATGGAGGAGGCGTCAAAAACTGGCATAATTAGTAATGTGTGGTGTGTGAAGATTATTGGTCGCCATATTTAGTGATGCGGAAAACCCAGGCACCCTTGTTCTTGCTGATATCCTCGAAGTTGAGGTTGTTCAGGCGGATGAACAAATTGCCGGCCAGATAGTAGTATACTATGGGTTTGTCGCAGCCCAGCAGTTTCACTTGCGAAAGCATACTGGGTCTGGGCATTCCATGCAGCACCAATGTGTTGCCTTTCAGACGGGTGGCGATTACATAGAGGTTGCCGTTGTTGCGGGTGTAGAATGTGGTGCTGTCGGAGTTGCACATCTTTTTGTAGGGGCGAGAAGCGTAGATGGCTTCGCCATTCACTTTCAGCCAGTTGCCCAAGTCGGTGAGGCGTTCTTGCTGAATCATGGGGATGGTGCCGTCGGCGTCGGGACCCACATTTAGTGTCATGCCACCGCCTGCGGCCACCAACTTGACAAAGTGGCGGATGAGGGAGTCGCTGGTCAGATAGTTGCTAAGGGGTTCGTTGCGATTGAATGCGAAAGACTTGCCAATGCCGCGGCATTCAGCCCATGGGCGCACGGTGTCGTCAATCGCACCTTTGTATTCCGGTGTGCGGAATCCGTGCTCGCCGCCAGCGCCCCAGCGATCGTTGACGATTGCGTCCGGGCCGACAGTGTTGTAATACCACGAAATCAGCTCTTTAGCATGGAACTGCTCAGCGGTGTTCTGCCACTCGCCATCGGTGAAGACAAGCTCGGGTTTGTATTTGCCCACCAGCTCTTTGAACTGCGGAACCATGTATTCGTCGACATAGTCGCCAATAGCATCATCGGGGTCTTGCATCCAGATATGCAGTTTGTTAGTCCATTCGGGCAGCGAATAGTAGAAACCCATCTTCATGCCTTTGTTGCGGACATAGCGGGTCAGCGTATCAACGATATTTTTGTGCGGACCTGTCACCACGCTGTTCCAGTTGGGCTGATAGCGGCTGTTCCAGAGGCAGTAGCCATCG
The DNA here is from genome assembly GCA_045597945.1 of Bacteroidales bacterium. Taxonomy (GTDB): domain Bacteria; phylum Bacteroidota; class Bacteroidia; order Bacteroidales; family P3; genus Colimorpha. The sequence continues at coordinate 14,795 of JAZLLD010000085.1, read as the reverse complement.
TGATGTTTGGTCACGAGAATCACGTATTTGGCACCCGCTTGGTCAAACAAATCAACCCATTGCTGTGGGTTCCAGTGCTCGGCGAACCAAGTCTGAGCGTATAAGGTATAGAGGTCTGTGACTTTAGGATTCTGCTTCACACCGTCGCCATTGCTCAGTCGGCCACTCCATTGGTCGCCAAGCATATAGCCCCATCTGCGGTTATAGGACTTCATCTCGCGGGTGCGGATAGTGTCGCCAGTCATCAGGCCGCGGTAGAACCATTCGCCATAGCCGTCGGGGGTGGAATACGATGGCACGGAATAAAGTCCCCAATGGATAAAAATGCCCAGTTTGGCATCTTTAAACCATTGTGGATAGCCACGTTGGTTAATCGACTCCCAGGTGGGCTGAACCTCGCGTACCTCTTGTGCCTTCAGCCCGCAACCCAGGCCAAAAACCATCAACAATACAGCTATAGAATATTTAGTTTTTGTCATAATGTCAAGTCTTACAATAAATAATGCGTATATGCACTAATAGTTTTAAAATGCAAAAATACGATTTTTTTTTCATAAAAATAGATTTCTGCACAAAGATGCTGTTTTTTGGCTCATTTTCTCGGCCAGGCCGAGGGCTTTGGCTGGGGCTCTGAGGGTGATTGTCCTTTCTATTTCAGTGGCAGTTTTGGGCGCTGAAATTCATCGTGTAATCACCAGTTTCTGTGTTGTTGCGGCACCAGCGCATTTCACCAGGTAAGTGCCTTGTGGCAGATGGCTTAGGTCTATTACCACGGGGCTGCCGTCTTGGCAGATGACTTGTCGTTTGGCCACACGTCGTCCGGCCATGTCCATTACTTCTATTAATGTGCTGCCGTTCAGTCCTTTCGTTGTCATTCGCACAATGCCGTCGGTGGGATTTGGTGTGAGGCTGAAGCTGGGTTTTATGAGTTCTGCAATGCCCTCAGGCTCTTGGGTTTGCGGGCCAATAGTCACATTGTCGATTTCAAGATGCCAATCGTGTGCATCGTTGGTCTGCCCCATGCGGGCAAAGGCAATGTAGGGGCTGTTTGCCAAGTATGGTTGCAGGTTGAATGCAAAATGCTGCCACTCACCATTATTCGGTGTCCGGCCTTCCTGCCATCCAGCATTGACCACCACGGTGTCCACGGTGCGGAATGTGCTTGCGTCAGCCGGGTCATCCATAGTCCCTAACAAGAACCATTGCTTGCGGTTGCTCCAGTATCTCCTGGCTCTTGCGTCAAAGGAGATTTGCAGATTGTCGGCAGCATTCTCCAGCGGGGGCAATGCCAGGGTGTGGAAATCGTTGGAAGCGGGCACCTGCGGCCAGGCCATCACTCGGTTCTCGCCCTCGCCGTCCACTCGCGGGGTGCCAAGGGTGCTGCTGAATGTCGAGGTCCAGCAATTCATAAAGTAGAGGCTGTCGGTTCTCGCATCTTCAAAATCTTCGAAATAAGGAAATTCGTCAATCGTGCACAAGGTGGAAAAAATGATGCTGTTCGTGCCGCCCAGCTCCATTCCGCAATCTGTGGTCACTCGTACCTCGTATTCTGTGCTGTGGTTCAACCCTGTCAGTGTCAATGTGGTATCGTTGGTCTGCATGGTGATGCCGGTGCTGGGCGCAAAGCCGCGCGGGCCGTATTCCACCATCCATTGAGCGTAGCCGTCCACGGCTGTCCAACTCACCTGGGCGGAACTCAGGGTAATGTTGTCTGCCGTCATGTCTTCCACTCTGGGACATGCGGGAATCTCTTCCAGCACAACGTCGTCAATCTTAAAGCATTGCGACAATCCGTCGCCTTCCAGCTGCAAGGTAATGTAAGACCCCCAACCGCAGAAGTCGAAGAGGCTGGCCGTGTATTCATGCCAGTTGCCATCATCAATAATTTCAATCCGTTCCACAACGGCATACGATCCTGCCGATGCGGGGTCGGTCATCACGCCCATCGTGCAGATGGGTGCTCTTCCGGCTGTGGTCTCTTGGGCGCGGAAGCGCAGCTGCAGCAGGTTCACGGGGTAGTTCGCCGTGTCCACGGCAGGCAGAATCAGGTATACGCGACCCTCATCCAGATGGTTGAGACTGATGCACTTGCCGTAGTTCTCGCGGTAGTCGGTGCCGGGGGTGAACACACCGCAGTGTGCCGATCCGCGCTCAATCACTTGCCAGCAGTGGGGCAGGGTGGAGGCCTCCATGGTTTCAAAATCCTCAGTGTAAGGCAGCCCGCTCATGCCGGTGCAGGGTGTGTGAACTGTGTTGGTGATATGTTCGTGCCATTCATTGTTTTCGCCCACCGAGTAGATGGATACCGAGTAGTTCTGGTCGGTGTGCAAGTTGTTGAAAACCATGTGCGGATAAGTGGTGGTCGACCGTGCCAGCTCTTCCTCTCCATCAGTCAGCACCACGCCCCATTTGGCATAGTCTTCGGTCTCGCCCCAGCCTATCTCAAAACTCGAGGGCGTCAAATATAGCACCACGAAGTTGTTGGGCATCGGTACAGTGCTGATGCTAGCAACTGCCGTGGCCATGTGGCCAAACAAAGCCAGCAAGCATATCAAACAGAATTGTTTAGACGGTCTATTCATTGGCAAGTATCTTTAATTTAGGTGATAAGTTCGTTTATTAATATGTGTCCAATCGCGGTTTAAAGGCTGTTTTCAGTGGGTTGGCAATGCGGTTTTAGGGTGCTGTTGTGAAAAGTGTGGCCGGGTCTAGGCTGCTGCTATTTGAGGGCTTTAGCCGGATGACTGGGCAAAATTTCCGACTGCAAAATTACGAAAAAAAGTTGGATTAAAAAAGAAGAAATTGCCAAGTCTGCATTTTTTGTCTGGCCAAGCTGGCCGGCAAAGTATCGCTAGCCCCGCAGAAAGCTATCCGCCGGGCAAAATTTCTACCAGTCTGACTTCGCTGAAGACCCGGTGAAGACCCAGTGTAGCTTCGCTCTTCCTTCGCTCTTCCTTCGCTCTTCCTTCGCTCTGCGGCCATCTCCCCAGGCGGTTGTTGTGCGGCTCTGCCGCGGAATCAAAATTGGAGAGTTGGTTGAGAATATAATAAAATATGAATTATTTAAAAAAAAGTAGTATCTTTGCAGATTGAATATTTGGTTATGACAACTGACTTAGATAAAATTATTGTAGTGGGTGACAGGGTGTTAATCCGGCCCAACGACGCTACCGACCGCACTCGCAGCGGCCTTTATTTGCCTGCGGGCTATCACGACAAAGAGAATGTGCAGTCGGGCTATATCTTGAAATGTGGCCCCGGCTATCCGCTGCCCAGCATGGAGGAAGGAGAGGCCTGGAACCAGCGCAGCGATGCCCCGCGCTATCTGCCGCTCCAGGTGCAGCCCGGCGACCTGGCCCTCTTCTTGCAGAAGAACGCCATCGAAATCAAGTATAACAACGAAAAGCTCTTCATCGTGCCGCAGAATGCCATTCTGCTGGTCGAGCGCGAAGAGTTCTAAACTGAAAATAAACGATAATAAGGAATTAAGAGTTGGCCGCAGCAATGCTCAGCGCACTTCTTGATTCTTAATGCTTTAATCAAAAATAATTATGACTAGCAACGAAATACGCAGCCAGTTTCTCAAGTTTTTCGAGAGCAAGAGCCATCACGTGGTGCCTTCTGCCCCCATGGTGGTGAAGAACGACCCCACCCTCATGTTCACCAACGCAGGCATGAACCAGTTCAAGGATATCTTCCTGGGCAATGCCAACGCACCTTATCCCCGTGCTTGCGACTCGCAGAAGTGTCTTCGCGTCAGCGGCAAACATAATGACCTTGAAGAGGTTGGCCACGATACCTACCACCACACCATGTTCGAGATGTTGGGCAACTGGTCTTTCGGCGATTACTTCAAGAAAGAGGCTATTGCCTACGCCTGGGAGTTCCTCACCGAGGTGCTGAAGATCGACAAGAAGAATCTGTATGTCACGGTTTTCGGCGGCGACGAGAAGGAGGGCATGGAGATGGATATGGAGGCCTACGGCTACTGGAAAGAGCACATTGAGGAATGCCGCATCCTGAAGGGTTCGAAGAAGGACAACTTCTGGGAAATGGGCGACCAGGGTCCCTGCGGCCCTTGCAGCGAGATTCATGTCGACCTGCGCGATGAGGCAGACAAGGCCAAAGTGCCTGGTGCCGAGCTGGTGAATAAGGACAACCCTCTGGTTATCGAAATCTGGAACCTCGTGTTCATGCAGTTCAACCGCCTGGCTAACGGCACCCTTGAGCCCCTGAAAGCCAAGCATATCGACACCGGTATGGGCTTCGAGCGCCTTTGCATGGTCATGCAGGGCAAGAAGTCGAACTACGACACCGATGTCTTCCAGCCTCTGATTCAAGAGATTGCCCACAAGTGCGGTAAGACCTACGGCCAGAACGAGGATGCAGATATCGCCATGCGCGTGATTGCCGACCACCTGCGTGCCGTGTCCTTCAGCATTGCCGACGGCCAGCTCCCCAGCAACGCCAAGGCCGGCTATGTCATCCGCCGCATCTTGCGCCGCGCTGTTCGCTACGGCTATACGTTCCTCGACTTCAAACAGCCTTTTATCAACGAGTTGGTTGACACCTTGGTGGCTCAGATGGGTCATCAGTTCACCGAGCTCCAGAAGCAGCAGGAACTCATCCGCCGCATCATTCTTGAAGAAGAGCAGTCGTTCCTCAAGACCCTGGCCGGCGGCATCCGCCGTTTTGAAGAATATGTGGCCCAACATGCCGATGGCCAGAAGGTTATCGACGGCGCTTTTGCCTTCGAACTTTTCGACACCTACGGCTTTCCGGTCGACCTCACTCAGCTGATGGCTAGTGAGAAGGGTTGGACTGTGGACATGGATGGTTTCCAGAAAGGCCTTGAGGAGCAGAAGAACCGCTCCCGCGCCGCCGCCGCAGTTGAGAATGACGACTGGGTGGAGGTGATTGAAGGTGTGAACCAGGAGTTTGTGGGCTACGACGAGCTTCAGTGCGAGGTGAAAGTGGCTCGCTACCGCCATGTAAAAGTCAAGGACAAGGAGTTCTTCCAGCTGGTTTTCGACCGCACTCCTTTCTATGGCGAGAGCGGCGGCCAGGTGGGCGACCAGGGTACGCTGACCCACTCCGCAGGCGATCTGCTGCCCATCATCAATACTAAGAAAGAAAACAATCTTATCATCCATATCGTCCCCGCCGACAAGTTCCGCGAGTTCTTGGACCACACCGGCCTCACCGCCGACACCGTGCTCAAGGCCGAGGTTGACAAATGCCGCCGTTTTGCCATTGAGTGCAACCACACCTCTACCCACCTGCTCCACAAGGCTTTGCGCAATGTGCTGGGTTCCCACGTTGAGCAGAAGGGTTCCAGTGTCGACGACCAGCGTCTGCGCTTCGACTTCTCGCACTTCGCCAAACTCACCCACGAGGAAATCCGCGAGGTTGAGAAACAGGTCAACATCGACATCCGTCACGCCATCGCCCTTGAAGAGAACCGCGCAATGCCTATCGAAGAGGCTAAGAAACTGGGTGCCATGGCTCTGTTTGGTGAGAAATACGGCGAGTTCGTACGCGTAGTCAAATTTGGCGAGAGCGTAGAGTTCTGCGGCGGTACCCATATCCGCAACACCGGCCATATCGGCCAGTTCCGCATCGTGAGCGAAGGTGCCGTGGCCGCAGGCATGCGCCGCATTGAGGCCGTGACCGGCGCTGCTGCCGAGCAGTTTGCCAACAACATGCAGGACCAGCTCGACGGTCTGAAAGAGATGATGAAGAATCCCAAGGACCTTGCCGGTGCAGTGCAGAAACTCCAGGACGAGAACGCAGCCCTGCGTGCCCAGATTGAGCAGTATCAGCGCGAGCAGGTGAAGGCCATCAGCCGTGGCTTCGCCGAGAAACTGAAGCAGAACCCTGTAATGGTTGAGAAGTTCGATGGCGACCTCGGTCAGCTCCGCGATGCCATGCTGGCGCTCCGCAACGAGTTCCCCGAGATGGCCGTTGTGCTTGGCAGCACCTTTGGCGATAAGCCCCAGCTCCTTGTTGCTCTGGGCCAGAACCGTGTGGATGCAGGCAAGAATGCCGGCAACATTGTCCGTACCGCAGGCAAGGAGATGCAGGGCGGTGGTGGCGGCCAGCCTGGCTATGCAACCGCTGGCGGTAAGAACCTCGAGGGTCTGGACAAGGCCATGAAGGTTGCCGCTGAGATGATCTAATCTCCTTTTTGCAGTCCGCAAAAACAAGATACAACACTTTGAATATCCGCAATGCCAGTTGACTGGTGTTGCGGATATTCTTCTCCCCAAAAATCCAGCCCTCAAAGGATAATATACTTCAAACCAGTATATTGCAGTATCAACTCCCGCACAGTTCCAATTCCGACCTCAGCCCTTGCCACTATTCTTCTCCCGCCCTACCTCCGCCATTTATCCTATAGTTATACCTTATTTATACTATATTTATACTATTCTATCTAGAATAAATAAGGTATAACTATAGTATAAATATAGGATAAGGAACGGGGTTAGGACGGGGTCAGGGTGTGGTTTATGGGGATGTGTTGTTTGCGAAATGGTGAAAGAAATGGAGTCAAAAAGAAATTGAGACAAGAGACTTGTGGCCATGTTGGTTTATGATTATAGGGGTTTTATAGAAGGGAGGTGGCATGGTCGCTTTTATACATTATAATATATGAGGCCGGCACTGTTTGTTGTGCAAAATAAAAGCGGGTGCTCGGTGTGAGCACCCGCTTGGTTTATTGCAGAATGAATATTTAGCGTACTAGCATCACTGTGCCTTTGACGCGGAATTGCGAGATGCTGCCCGCGCGGGTGTAGGTGATGACATAGGGGTAGGCTCCGGTGGGCAGGGGTGTGCCGTTGCGAGTGCCGTCCCAGGTGAAGTGGAGGTCGTCGGATTCGAAGACAATGGATCCGCGGCGGTTGTAGATGGCAATGTGGAACTGATCCATCTCGCTGGGGCAAACAATGGAGAATGTATTGTTGTCGCCCTTGCTAGGAACAAAGATGTTGGGAATGTAGAGACCGAAGGTGTCGATGGCGATGCAGAAGGTGGTGTCCACGGCGCAGCCAATCTCGTTGTAGGTCTTCATGGTGACGCAGTTGCCGCTGTCGAGGTAGACGTCGAAGTGGTGGGTCACGGTCTCGCCGGTGGTGGTGCCGCCATCGCTGAAGAGCCACTGGGTGTGGTCGCGGCGTTCAGATTTGTCGTGGAAGTTGACCACGGGCACCTCGGTGTCGATGAATGCGGGAGAGTATTCAAAATCAAGGGTGGGCAGATCTATGGGTTTGACCAGGAATTCTACGGGTGTCATATCGCAACTATCGGCGGCATAACCAATGAGGTAGTAGCGGGTGTCGACCTGAGGTGCAACGGTGATGCTCTGGTTGTGAGCAATGTATACGAGGTCGGGGTCGGCAGGAGTGGAGTACCATTCATAGAATGCTGCGCCCGAGCCGGTGAGGGTGACGCTGTCGCCAGGGCAGAATTTGCCGTTGGCTGGGGTTGCTGTCAGTTTGGCATTGAGAATGTGGATTGTTACGCTGTCCCAAACTTCGCATCCGGCCTCGGCAATAATCTTCAGATAGAATTTGGTGTTATTCTGGGTGGGGCGGGCAAAGAGGGTGCGGCCAGTGCAGATGGGGCTCTCGCCGGGCTGGTTGTTGTGGCGGTACCATTCAAATCGGCAGTTAGGAATTGAGCAGAGCACTTGTACTTTTGTCTCGTGGCCGGTGCAGATGATGGTGTCGTTGCTGTAGTTGATTTCCGGATTGTGGAAGAAATAAATGGTATCGTACAAGGTGTCGAGGCAACCGTTGTTGGCCGTAGTGATCAGCATGAACGGATTCTCGAAATTGGGGAAGTCGCGTGTCACGGTTGCTGTGCTGGCCAGGCTGTTGCCGGGGGCGGTGCTGCTGATGGTGCGGTCGGAGAAAACCCATTCGCGGGCGCTGATGCCCTCGGTGAGGTCGGTGATGGTCGACTGCTCGCCCACGCAGATGGTGCGCTTGTCAATAGAGATGCGGGTGTTGGCCGGGATGGTGGGATGAACCAGGAAGGTCTTGACAGTGTAGCAACCATCGTCGCTGGTGTAGACCGACAGATTCACAGCATGTACATTGTTGTCGTCGAATTTATAAGAAGCCAGGCGGCCGTAGATGGTGTCGATGGGGGGTGTGTCGCCCAGGCTGCCTTCGCAGATGACCCAGGTGGTGAGTGAGTCGACAATGGTGGGTGCATTGGCACCGCGGTAGGCAATCTTGGCCAGAGCCTCGAAATTTACGTTGCCATTGCAGTCATAGTCGAAATGGGCGTCAATCACGGGCTTAGTGTTGCTGACGGTGGCGTAAAGTACAGACTGGAAGGGCTTGTTGGGGTCCATGGCCGAGGTGACCACGCACTTGTAGGTGGTGATGCCCACGGTGTCGCCGGCAGCGGTGATGAAGTCGTTAAGTCTGGATACGAGGGTGGAACTATTTGCGCCAGCAATGGGGCGGAAAGGCACAGTGCTCATATCGTAGGTGGCGGGGTTGCCGTCGAAGCCATTGGTGGCCACGTACCAGGTGTAGGTCAGCAGGCCATCAGGGGCGTGCAGGGTGTCAACAGCATCGGAAGTACCGCCAGGGCATCCGGAACTGGTGATGGACATAGGCTGGCAGGAACCGGCAATGTAGGCGTAGATGGGGTCTACGTCATAAATACAGTCGGAAGTGTAAATCTCTACGCGCACAGAGTCGTAGATATAGTTGAGAAGCGAGATGGCCACACGGGTCCAGGGCTTGTAGCAATAGCCGCAATAAGTGGCACCAGCGTAGTTACCGGCATCGTAACCCTCCACCCAGGGGGCGGGAAGGGTGCCGCCTACTGCGGGTGCGGGCACGTTGAACCAGAGACTGTCGTTCAAGGGATAGTTGTTCCACTGGCCGGTGGAGGAGTTCTTACCGCATACACGGATAAGAAACTCACCAGCCTGCTGGGGAGTGTGGGAGTAACGGCAGGCCACAATGGCGTAGTCGATAAACAGCAGTGTGTTCTGCGAGTTTACTTTCATGGTGTAGAAAAGAGCTTCGGCACCTTTGTCGTTGCCGTTGCCGTTGATGGAGGTCTGGCACTGGCCGGTGGCACGCATATCGCCGAGGCGGATGCTGGTGAGATGTCCCGGAGGAATGCGCTGAAGGCCGGGGTTGCTATTGTTGGCCGGCACGGTGAACTGGTCGGCTCCGGCATCGGCCTGGGTGTAGATGCGGAAGCGCTGGTCGTGGCCGTCAAAGAAATTGCAGTGGTTGGTGCATGAGCAGCGATTGTTATCGGAGCCAGAATTGTAGGTGGGTGAAAGAATGTTGGCACCGCGAATCACGGCCTTGTTGGGGCGAGAGCAGGTGCTCAGCACGTTGGAACCCGTGCTGCCGCCAGTGCCTTGCACACGGTCGCCCACACGAGCTGACCATGAGCCGGAACCACCTGCTATCACGTTGAAGTTAGTGGGGTTGTGCAGACCCGGACAGGCCATGTTGGTCTGGGCCTGTGTGGCCATCAAGATGCCACAGATAAAAAGAACAAAACTAAATATTCGTTTCATAATGCAAAATTATTGTTTCATAAAAAGAGGGGTTAGAGTCGGCGGCCGAGTTCTGGCAGAATGGAGGCCTTCCATTGGGTGAAGGTGCCGTCGATGATGTGCTGGCGAGCCTGGGTCACCAACCATAGGTAGAAGGTGAGGTTGTGAATTGAGCAGATCTGCAGACCCAAGATCTCTTCGGCCTTGATGAGATGGTGCAGATAGGCCAGCGTGTAGACGCGGTCGCATTCGGCATGGCTCTCGGGGTCGATAGGCTCAAAACAACTCTCCCATTTCTTATTCTTAATATTAATAGTGCCGTGCGCGGTGAACAGCAAGCCGTTGCGGCCGTTGCGGGTGGGCATCACGCAGTCGAACATATCCACGCCGCGCTCAATGCCCTCCAGGAGGTTTTGCGGAGTGCCCACGCCCATCAGATAGCGGGGCTTGTCCTGCGGCAGGATTTCGTTCACCACTTCAATCATCTCATACATCACCTCGGTGGGTTCGCCCACTGCAAGTCCGCCGATGGCGTTACCGTCAGCCCCCTTGGAGGCGATATACTCGGCCGACTGCCGACGCAGGTCGGGGTATTTGCAACCCTGCACGATAGGGAAGAGGCTCTGGTTGTAGCCGTAGAGTGGCTCGGTCTCGGCAAAACGCTTGCAGCAGCGGTCCAGCCAGCGGTGGGTCAGCTCCATCGACTTCTTGGCATAACGGTAGTCGCTTTCGCCGGGGGCGCATTCGTCAAAGGCCATCATGATGTCGGCGCCGATGATGCGCTCAATATCCATCACTCTCTCGGGGGTGAAAAGATGCTTTGAACCGTCGATATGCGAGCGGAAAGTGCAGCCCTCCTCCTTGATTTTGCGGTTGTCGGAAAGCGAGAACACTTGGAATCCGCCGCTGTCGGTCAGCAGGGGGCGCTCCCAGCCGTTAAAACCGTGCAGTCCGCCTGCGGCCTTCAGAATGTCGAGGCCGGGGCGCAGATATAAATGGTATGTGTTGCCCAGGATAATCTTGGCGTCGATATCCTCGCGCAGCTCGCGCTGGTGCACGGCTTTCACGCTTCCCACAGTGCCCACAGGCATAAAGATTGGGGTGGGAATATCGCCGTGGTCGGTGTGTATCACGCCCGCACGTGCGTTAGTTTTATTGTCTTTATTTATAATATCAAATTTCATAAAATGCGCATTCTCAAATACTACGATTGCAAAGTTATCAACAATCAGTTAATATTTCGTTGTGCAAAGATACAAAAAAATTCGAAATAAATCATTATTTTTGCATTTTGTTTAATAAATGTTCAAAATGGACTTTTCGCAAATATTATCATGCCCTTACACTATGGCGATGGCGTGCTTGATGGCACTCAGTCTGGTGATTTTGTCATTTTATTATGGCCTTTTCTACTTCCGCGTGGGTAGGTACAAGGGTCCCAAAAGCAAAAAAAAGGAGGCTGCGGATGAAAATCTGCCTCCGGTCTCGGTGGTTCTCACTGCCCAGAATGATGCCGAGTGGCTCAAGACCAACCTGATCTACCTTTTGGAACAGGATTATCCCACTTTTGAGGTGGTTGTGGTTGACTACATGTCCAAGGACGATACCAAGTTCGTCCTTAAACTCCTTGCCGAGAATTATCAGAAACTCAAGATAGTCCCCGTGGGCGAGAATGCCAATGGCTATCAAGGCAAGAAATATCCCATGTCCATGGGCATTGCCTCTGCCAAATACGACCTGTTGCTCATGGCCGACCCCGAGTGCATGCCTGAGGATCTGGTCAACTTCTGCTGGATTCGCGAAATGGTCAAAGGCTATGTGCATAAAAACATTGACATTGTGCTCGGCTTTTGTGGCATTCAGTCTAAAAAAGGCCTTTTTAACTTGCTGCAGCAGTACGACAATCTTGACTTCAGTGTCGAATATATCGGCGCCTCGCTGCTCCACCATCCTTTCACCGGCACCGGCCGCAACCTCAGCTATCGCCGCTCATTCTTCATGAAGAGCCATGGTTTTATCTACCATTATAATGTGCCTGATGGTGCCGATGATATGTTCATCTACCAGAACAGCCGCCGCCACAACACGGCCGTAGTCCTGGCCGACGGCTCCTTCACCATGGTCGAGGCTCAGCCAACTGTGCGCCAATGGCATAACTACCGCAAACACCGCACCGTCACTCATCGCCACTACGCCTTCTCCACCAAGCTCTTCCGTCTCTTGCGTCCCCTTTCGGTGCTGGCCTTCTACCTGTCTGGCGCACTTCTGCTGGCGTTTGGCACCATGCCTTGGCAGGTGCTGGCCGCCGCCCTCCTTGTCAAGCTCGCATGGCAGATTGTCTGCACCGCTCAGGCTACTCGCCGCCTTCAGATCAAGCCCGCCGCCTACTGGTTTTCGCCCCTCTTGGAAATTTATTTTTTAATTGCAAATACTATTTTGTCAATAACTCCGTTATCCAAGAAATAAAACCCCATTCGCAGGACCCAACAATCCCTGCGGTTTGGAGCAAACGATGGACACAACACTACAGAGCGACAAAGCCCAACTTGACTACCAGCTAGTCTTGGCCGCCCGCGACCACGGCGACCAACGCGCCTATGCCGACCTTTTGGCCCGCTACCGTATGCCTGTCTACACCATGCTCCTGCGCATGACAAAGAATCCTACCGAGGCCGACGACCTCACCATCGAGGCTTTCAGCAAGGCTTTTCGCCAGCTCCACGCCTATGTGCCCACAAGCCCTTTCGCTTCATGGCTTTTCGCCATCGCCAGCAACCACGGCATCGACTTCATCCGGCGCGGTCGTGTCAATTCCATTCCCTTCAGTGCCATGGAAACCCAGACTGATGGCGAGGTGCGCGAGTATGCCGTGCCTTCACACGACGAAAATCCCGAGGAAAAGCTCATCACCCACCAACGCGATGGCCTCTTGCGCCAGGTGGTCGACAAACTTCCTCCCCGATATTGCCAGATTGTCAAGTTGCGCTATTTCGACGAACTTTCCTACGACGACATTGCCACCCAGCTCCATCTCCCGGTCGGTACTGTCAAGACCCAGCTCAACCGGTCGCGCTCGCTTCTGGCCAAAATTATTAACGACAACCATTCCGCCTGCCTATGAAATTAAAAAGTACCATCTTCATACTTGTTTTATTGCTGCTTGCCCCCCCCTCGTGGGCGCAGAAAAAGCATAAGTCTTCCGTGCCTCAGGCCAGCCGCCTCTCGGGTCTGTACCTCAGTGTCGACGCCGGGCTCCTTGTGCCCAACTCCCGCCAGGCGCAGTTCTATGACGGCAACCCCGCCACCAGTCGCAACTCCATCGACCGTGTGCTGCATAGCGAACTCTATGGCCGCGAAATCTGGTCCAACCTCGTCGACGTCCAGCTCATCTCGCCTAGCGCCATCGGCGACTATCGCGCCCTTCGCGTAGAGGAATATGCTCCGGCTATGTATTACAAGCTCACCTACCAGCTTGGGGTCGGATTTCGCTATGTCTCCGACAACCAATGGGGCTGGCTTCTTCGGTTTGACTACAGCCAGCTCACAGCAGCCGGCCAGTTCAACCTTTCCTCCGACAACGGGACCGGCATTCTGGGTGCCAACCGCTACGTTACCTGCGATGTCTACGGCATGGAAAAACGCACCCTTATCGACTTTGGAATCCTCAAGCGTGTGCCCCTGACCGATGCCCTCGACCTGGAGATAGCCTTCGGCTTCGACCTCAACAGCACCAAGGTGCAGAAAAACGGCATCCGTGTCTGCGGCAAGAACTACAGCATCCTTGATGTCTGGGGTGGCACACCGCCCTATCCTGGCATCCAGCCCTATGAATACCTCAACGAGGGTCGCATTGGCATTGGCGCATTCGGCTCACTGGCCCTCAGCTACCTCTGCCGTGTGGGCTCCATCGACTTCGGCTACCAGGCCTATTATATGCAGACCAAGTTTGCCCAATACAACGAGGTCGATGCCTATGCCCTCCAGCACAACATCTTTTTCCGCTTCAATGTCAACAACTTTAAGTTTTTCGACTAAAGCATAAGGACTGTCGATTCTTGAATGAAAGAGTAAAAATATAAATATGGATGAAAATGAAAGATAAAAAGTACCGGGTGCGGAATCTGTAGCGCGTCAGCCACTCTTTATTTTAAATTTTCAATTTATTAATTTGGGCAATGGCTGAGAATCAGGAACCCATACCTCGAACAGTCAACCCCCAAAAAACAACAAAGCAAATAAACAATTAAACAATAAATGATACAACTTACCGACCTTTCAGATTCTGGTCACCCGCATTACGCGAAAGACCTTTTTGAATCCGCGTTCCCCGATGAAGAACGACCTCCTTTCGGGGAGCTCAAACGACGTAACAAACAGAAATTTCATTTCCTTGTCGCCACCAACGAGAGCGACGAGGGCGACGATGAGTTCGTAGGCATCCTCACTTATTGGACTTTCGACGAATTCGTTTATATCGAGCACTTTGCCATACACGAAGATCTCCGCAACCTTGGTCTCGGCAAAGCAGTCTTTCTCAACTTCCTTTCGCAGCAGACCCAGCAGATCGTCCTCGAGGTAGAACTTCCTCACGACGAAACTTCTGAGCATCGCATTGAATTCTACAGCAGTATGGGTCTCTTCAGCAATCCGCAGACCTACATCCAGCCGCCCTATAAAAAAGGCCAACCCACTGTGCCTATGATGATTATGACGAAATACGAAATCGACGACGAAGAATTTGCCGAAATTCGCGAAATTCTCTACCGCGAAGTCTACAAATGCAAGCCCTCCGACGTGATAAAGTAGAAAAAATCTTCATCTTTTAACTTACAACAAAACAATGCGATAGTGCGTTTTTATTCCTATTGAATGAAAAAAAATTTTGTCATAACAAAAAAAATGCGTACTTTTGCACCCGCTTTTGAGAGATAAAGAAAGCGGATTTGGCTCCTTAGCTCAACTGAATAGAGCATTTGACTACGGATCAAAAGGTTGCAGGTTTGAATCCTGCAGGAGTCACAAAAATTGATAGTACACTTTTTCACTGGCTCCTTAGCTCAACTGAATAGAGCATTTGACTACGGATCAAAAGGTTGCAGGTTTGAATCCTGCAGGAGTCACAAGATTAAAACAAGATTCTCGCCAAGTTCACTTGAGCGAGAATTTTTGTTTTAAGCTTGTAAGACTGGCCCTCGCCAGGGCCAGGATCAGCGAAGCTACTCCTGCAGGAGTCACAAGATTAAAGCAAGATTCT
>JAZLLD010000084.1:0-66751 GCA_045597945.1 Bacteroidales bacterium | reverse complement strand
ACATACGATCCCGAATTCATATTATCCAATTTTTTGCCGGATAATATACGAAATCAAAAGTAACTGTTGAAAATTTTATTGTAAATAGTTATGAACACGGATGTTATGAGGTTGATTTCTAATTTTTAGTAGACACTAGTGGTTTAGGATTGTGAGTTTGAAGATTCAACTTTCGCTAAGTCATGACGCTAATGATGCGAGATATAATCTATTGGACAGTGTCGTATATTGGGCTGTCTTGTCTTTTTTCATATTGTTTTGTTGGTTTTCGGGACTATTGCGGATGTTGAATCTGCGTCCAGAAACTTTGTCGGTTATTATTGCGAACCGCAAATTCGGAGGCTGCCCGCAGGGCGGCCTCCGACTGCATTAGGTGGGGTTAGAAGCTGAGCGACAAGCCGATGGACCAAAGCAGGGGGAGCTGGTCTATACGGTTGAATGTGACGCGGTCGAAATAGAAGATGTTGTTGCGGTTGTAGACGTTGGTGACGCTGGCGTTGACATCTAGGATGCTGCGTTTGCCCAGCGAGAACCGGCGCTTGGCACTGAGATCGAGGCGGTGGTAGTTGGGCAGTCGGCCGCCATAACGCTCGCCGTATGCCAGGCCGTAGTTGCCGTTGGTGTTGATATAGTCGGAGCTGATACCCTCGTTGAAAGTGATGTTCTCATACATACCCTGTGTCTCGGTGAAGGGGAATCCGCTGCCGTAGCTCCAGCGTCCGCTGAGCTCCCATTGGTGCTGTTCGCCAAGGCGCACGGTGGTGAGCAGGTTGATGGTGTGGCGGCGGTCGTAGTGTGGCGTGTAGGTTTGGATCTCGTCGGTGCGCTTCACCCAGCCGAGGGAGTAGGTGGCCCAGAAGTAGAGCCAGTTGATGTCGTAGCATAGGCTGAGGTCGGCGCCGTAGGCCTTACCGCTCTCGATGATGAAGTCGGTGAGCAGGTGCTGCGGTTTCTCGTATGCTCCGCCAGGGCCGTAGGCGGCATCGTTGACGTCGAACATCTTGTTGCTGTTGGAGTTGATGAGGAAGCTGAAGTTCTTGAAATATACCTCGGCATTGCCGGTGAGGTGGTTGGAGAAGTCGTATTCGGCACCCAGAATTATGTGCTGAGCTTTCTGTACGCAGTCGGTTATGGGCTTTTCGCGGAAGACATTGGGTTTGTAGAGGGCGGTAGAGCCGGTGAGGAAGCCGTTGAAGAGGTTGACGATGTCATTGTCGGAACGTGCGTCGAGGAAGATCTGGCTGTACATGCCGGCAGCCATTTTGAAACGGAATTTGTCGGCGGCGTTGTACTTGGCCGAGATGCGGGGTTCCAGGCTTCCGACGCTGAGCGACGAATAGTAGATGTAGCGCAGGCCGGGGTCGATGAGCCACTTGCCCTGGGCTATCTTGTAGGTGAGGTAGGCCGAGATATTGTTGGTGTTCTCTGCCTGGCTTTGGCCGACGCCGTAGAGGTTGGTGAACTTGTAGTCGGTGGAATAGCCCTCAATGGCGAGGCCGTATTTCAGACGGTTGGTGCCAACGAAGTTGGTGATATCCAGTCCCATGTTGAAGCCGTTGATGCGGCTGAACTTCTCCAAGCCGCTGGGGTCGTTGAGGTTGATTTTGTAGTCGGAATAGGCCACATGGCCTTCCAAAATGGAGCTGGATCCGGTGACGAGCATGAAGTTGGTGCCGAGTCCAATGTTTCGCCAATGATAGTTGGCCATCTGCATATAGTTGGTCACGCTGTCGTCGAAATTGAATCCGAAGAATGATATCTTGCTGCCTGTGCCGGAGTTGATGGTGAGTTTGCCATAGAGGTCTAGGAAGTCGAAGGGGAGGGCGGTGCCCATATAGGGGTAGATGGCCTCGGAGGTCTTGGAGAGGTATGAGTTTTTGGCAGAGATCAGATAGGTGATGGAGGAAGGGTTGTCGGCTTTCTCTTTCTTGAGGGGGCCTTCAAGTATGAGGTTGGCACCGAAGGTGTTGAGCCCTATTTTGCCGGTATGGCGCTTCTTGTTGCCGTCGCGGGTCTTGATGTCCATGACCGAGGAAACGCGGCCACCATATTCGGCACCGAAGCCGCCGCTGTAGATGTCGGCATTGAGGATAATGTCGGTTTCGAAGATTGAATAGAGACCTATGGAGTGGAAGGGATTGTAGACCACCATGCCGTCCAACAGGGTGAGGTTCTGAATCATAGAGCCGCCGCGTATGTAGAGCTGGCCGCCTTGGTCGCCGGTGGAATTCACGCCGGGCAGCACCTGGAGGTACTGGGCCAGGTCGGCCGTGCCGCCGATGGAGGGCATCTGCATGATCTGCGAGGCGGTGATTTTCTCTACCGACACCTGGGTTTGCATCTTGCGCTCTTCCAGGCGGTTGTCCTTGACGGTCACGCCGCGGAGGGTCTTGGCTTTGGGATTGAGCACGATGTTGCGCACAATGGTCTGGCCTTTCTTGAGGGTGATCTGCTCCACGAATTCTTCGTAGCCCACGTAGCGCACGCGCAGTTTGTAGGTGCCTGCGGGCATTTTGTTGATGAGGTAGAATCCATTGATATCAGAGGCGTTGCCGTACTTGGTGCTGTCGAGCACTACGTTGGCAAATGGTATGGCCTCGCCAGTTTCGCCATCGGTGAGGACACCTTTCACGGTCTGCGCTTGGAGGCTCAGTGCCATGAGAACAGTGAGGAGGGTAAGGAATCGTTTCATGCCCAAATATTGTTAATGGATAATTTTAAATATCAGTTCTTTAAGGATTTCGCCGTCGGTGACGGTGCCGCTGTTGCGCACGCCTTTGCTGCGGAGGTCGGCCTCGTTGAGGTAGCCGATGCAGGAGGCCAGTTTGCCCAGCGAGTAGTTGCGGGCGGCCATATCGTAGTCGCGCACGAAAAAGGGTTTGATACCCAGCGCCGATGCTGCCGAAGACTGGCTCTTGTCCTCAAGTTGGTGGTAGCACATCACCTTGATGAAGTAGGAGTAGAGGGTAGGGATGACCATCTGTATGGGGTTGTCCTTGGGGTTGGCGGCAAAGTGGTTGGCGATGCGGTTGCACTGCACCACGTCGCGGCGGCCGATGGCCTTCTGGAGCTCAAACACGTTGTAGTCCTTGCTGATGCCAATGCTGCGCTCAATGATGTCCTCGTTGATGGTCTGCCCCGGAGCAAGGTCGATGAAAATCTTTCCAATCTCGTTGGTTATCTTGCTGAGGTTGTTGCCGATGGATTCGGCAATCAGGATTGAAGCACGCTCGGTGATCTCGTAGCCGCGCTGGTTGACATAGGTGCCAATCCAGTCGGGCAGCTGATTGTCGTAGATCTTCATGTGCTCGCAGATGCCGCCCACCTTGTCGATGGCCTTGTAGACCCTGGTTCGCTTGTCCAATCCCGACTGCCCCTTGTAGCGGTAGCAGATTACGAGAATGGTCTGAGGCAGTGGGTGCTCCAGGTAGTCGGCCAGAGGGTCCCAATCCTTGGATTTGTCTTTGGTGGGGACGTTTTGGGCTTCTCTGACCACAACCAGTTTGTAGGGCGACATCATGGGGAACTGCTTGGCCAGCGACACTATGTTGGAAACAGTCACATCGTGGCCGTAGACAACCGATTGGTCGAAATCGCGGAACGACTCGTCGACGATGGCGTTCTCAAAATGGTCAGACAATACATCTATATAATAATTTTCGTCTCCCGTGAGCAGATACACGGGGAGGTATTTGCCTGCCTTTAGGTCGTCAAAGAGTTGTCTGTCAGATAATTTCATCTTGCAAGTGTTAGTGTTTTATGCGTGTGTGCGCATACGCATGTGTGCATAATTCGTTTTGCAAAGATACAAAAAATATTTTAATTGGTACTATTTTTTTTGGTATTTAGGATTGTTGCTTCGGTGGTGAGGCTCTGTTGGCGAGATTTTCTAAGCTATTGTTGGAGCGGCTGGCGGTTGTATCGTTTCTTTGATTTTACATTTTACATTTGTGTATTGGTTTTTGGTAATCAATGTGTTGTGTGTTATTAAGTGTAAAATTGCATGAGGTTTGTAAAATTTTACATTCGTATTTCGACGCAAAAAATGTAAAATGGTTTTACATGTATAATTTTACAAAATTCATGTGCAACGAATTTGTTGTCAATGAGATGGACTTAATTGTAAAATGTAAAATCCATTTTTGATGCCGAGGTAGTTTCGTAGGTTTTCCGCCAAGGTTGGTGGTTGGGCAGTTTTTCAAGGCCAAAGTGGCGCTAAGGTGGTTTTGGCTGGTCCCGTAGTGAGCCCAGTGTGCGCCCAGTGAGGGCCCGCTTCTGGCGACGGGTCTTCAACGGGCTTACAACGGGTCTTCAACGGGCTTGCGCTGGCCGGCTAAAGTTGCGGTTGGCGTCATTTTTTGATTCTTCTGATGGAGTCCAGTTGGTGGGAGTATTGGTGGGTGTCGGTGTTGAGGATGCCGGTAGGGTCAATCCGGTCGATACGCACCTGCCCGGAGGCATGGATGATTTTGCCTTCGCCCAGATAGATGCCTACATGGATGATTTTGCCTTCGGCATTGTGGAAGAAGCAGAGGTCGTCGGGCTGGGCTTGGCTTATGTCGGCCACGGCTTCGCCTTGGGTGGCTTGCTGGCTTGCGTCGCGCAGCAGCCGGATGCCGCAGGCCTTGAAGCAGACTTGGGTGAGCCCCGAGCAGTCGATGCCCATAATGGTGCGGCCTCCCCAGAGATAGGGTGCGTTGAGGTAGCGTTGTTGCGCAACGATTCCTGGGCTAGATTCTTGGGACTCAGTTGGATATTGGAAGGCGCAGGAGAGCGGTTTCCACTGCTTGTTGTCGATCCAGCCTTGGTAGCCGTCGTAGTGGCAGCGGATGAGCGACCATTTTTCTTGTTGCTGGAGGATTTCGAAGGTGTCGCCCAGGAGGAGCTGGTTGACCATTTCGGCACGGTCTGAGGGCTCGGAGCGCATGGCGACTGCGGAAAGGAAACAGTAGGCTAGCATGGGTGTTATAGTTTGCCGTGTTCTACGGAGATGACGATGCGGTCGATGAGGTTGTCTTCTTTGTTGGTCTTGGGGCTGAATCCGGCCTTTAGGTTGTAGCCGAAAAGGCGGGCGAATGTCTGGTAGAATCCGGCGCGGATCTTGCCTCGCAGTTCGTCGACCAGCACATAGGAAGTGCGGCCGGTTTCGCGGTCAATGAGTTTGAGTAGGACTTTGCCCTGGGAGAAGGTGCAGGCCTTCAACTCGTCGGAAAAATCGGCAAGGAGGTCTTTCTCGGCTTTTTTGATGGCTTCTTTCCTGTCTTTTTTAGGCAGGTTGGCTATCTGGCGTTCCAGTTGGTCGAGGCGCTGTTTGCCGATTTTGGCGTAGGGCAGCATCTTCTTGACGTTGCGAATTAGCTTCTGATTTTTGCGAATTTCTTGTTGTGTGAGCAGCGATGAGGATTCTACGACCTTGATTTCTTTGAGATGGTAGTAGGGGACAGTGTCGCCGTCAAGAACGGCTCCGAACCTGATATTGCGATCCACAACAACTTGTGCTGCAATAGGAAGGGCGGATGGCAGAAGTGCTGCAAGTAGTAGTATGAGGCAGATTCTTTTCATAATGGCTGTCACATTTTTTTGTAATAACTCAAAAATGTCGAAAATATTTTGTAATTTTGCATCATGAAAAATACATTGGCTGATTTTAACTTTTTTTACAGTTTTTTCCGCCCCGTGGTTGATTATGGCACGCGTGCGCATTACCGCAGTGTGACCATCAAAGGACGTGAGAATATCCCTTGGGATGAACATTATATTTTTGCCCCCTGCCACCAGAATGCGCTGATGGATGCTTTGTTGGTGCTGCTGATCACTGGCAAGCCAGTGGTTTTCTTGGCCAGGGCTGACATTTTCAGCAATCCTACTATTGCTGCTTTTTTGAATTTCTTGCGCATCAGTCCGGTCTACCGCATCCGCGACGGTCGCGACCAGCTGGGCAAGAATGAGCAGGTGTTCAACAATTCACGCGATGTGCTGCTGAAGGGTATGCCGCTGTGCCTCATGGCCGAGGGCCGCCACAACGACAAGCATCAGATGCTTCCTTTGGTGAAGGGTATGTTCCGCATTGCTGGCGAGACGCAGAAACGCCTGGGCGAGAAGCCGTTGTATATCGTGCCTGTGGGTTTTGACTATGACGAATACGAGCGTCCTTACAGCAATGTCTGCCTGAATATCGGCAAGCCTATTGCCGTGCAGGACTTCATGGCCACTTATGAGAGCAATGAGCCCGTGGCTCTCAACCAGATGCGCGATGCACTGGCGGTGTCGCTGAAGGGGCAGATGCACCATGTGTCGGCCAAGGAAGAATATGAGGCAGAGTATGCCTATTGTCATCAGCAGACGCCCTCCACTCTCAAGGCACTGAAGTGGCGCAATAATGCGTGGGGGCGTTTCATGGCGCGCAAACATGTGAGCGAACAGGTGTTGGAAATGGCTGAAGATGAGCGTACAAGGGTGTTTGCCGAGGGCGCGGCTTATGCCAAAGGGTTGAAGAAGGCCGGTGTGCCGCTGTCGTTTGCTTCGGCTTTCAACGGTTCCGACTTGCTTGTGGAAACTGGTCTGGCTGCCATGGTGCTGGTGCTGATAGCGCTGACTGTGGGGTTCAAGTTCTGGATTCTGAGTGATTTGATAGTCTATCTGCCCACTTCGCTGTTGGTGCGCAAGCTGATCAAGGACACCCAGTTCCGTAGTTCTGTGAACTATGGCATCCGCTTGTTTGTCACCTTCTTATATGTTCTGATAGGTGCTATCATCACTGCCTTTGTAGTGGGACCGTTCCGTGGTCTTTTGTTCTTGATTGTCGGTGCTTTGAGCGCCTATGTCACTCCTAGAATCTTTATGTGGGCAAGGGATGTCTATTATGCCATCCGCCTGGGTATGAAGAGAAAATAAGAATCCCTTTATAATAAATATCCCGAATGTGAAGAATTATGAGATTCTCTACATTCGGGATTTTTGTTAGTGATTGGTTTTCAAGTCTATTCTCCTCCGGGTAGGAGCGAGGAAAGGTCGCTGTAGTGCATTGGGTGCAAGTGTTTGACTTCTATGGCCTTGAGGAACTGCAGTGGTCCGCGCATCATTTCCTGCCCCAGTCTGTGGTCTACTGGCAGCATGGCGTGGTCCAACTTGGGGAAGTCGGCCTTGATTTCTCTGAGGGTGGAAAGGTAGAGCTTTTCCATGTCGTCAGGCGAAATCCTCACTTTGGTAGAAGCGGGGAGGTCGCTGGTGGGGAAATACCAGTTGTTGTTGTCGCCAGCATGGTAGAGGGTTGTGCCGTCAGTCAGCTGGGTTACTGAACTGATACCCACGTCGGTGGAGTGGTAGGCATGGAGGGTGAAGTGGGGTGTCTTGACCACTGTGCCTGGCCGTAGTTCGGCCAGGGGGAGCGATTTGTCGATGCGTCGCCGCCGGATGGTGTCGTAGGAGGGTAGCAGGTGCCAGTGTTCGTGTTCCGTACACCAGGTTGGAATCTCGGCATTGTAGTGGTCGGTGTGGAAATGAGAGATTACGAAATACACCTCTTTCTCCTGCGCTAAGGTTTGCTCCAACATCCGGGCCAGCCGCCCCTCGGAGTCGGTCCAATAGTCGTAGACGATGACGAAATCATCGCCTTCGGCGGCAAAGCAACTATGGTGGATATAAGTCAGTTGCATGTTAAATGGCCTTGGGCACGAAGTCAATCATGATGGTCTGCTCATCAAAATGGATATCTTGCAAGTCGATGCGTTCAAACATTTGTGCCGTGTTGGGGTTCTTGCCCAGGGAGAGCATCAGCTGGTTGCCACCGAGCATCTCCACCATGTCGCCGCCAGGCTGGTTTTTTGCCTGGTTGAGAGCGGCGCGGAGCATATATTCAATGGCTGCGCCACCACCAAAAGAGAGGATGATGTCGGTGCCTTTGATACTTTCTACGGTGATGTCAAGCCCCACCGAGCCCATAAGTGGCACTTTGTGGGTGATGCGGAGGGTGTGTGGACCGCCAAAGCACATGGGGAGTTCTTTGCCGGTCTTGGAGTTGATCATCTGCTGTACTTCGGAATAAGTGAGTCTGAATTGCATGGTTGGTGAATTATGATTAGTGGATGGCTAAATAATCATTGTCCGAGTGCTGATTATTCATTATGATACGGTTCGTGGTGGAGGATGGTGAAGGCTCGGTAGAGTTGTTCTACAAAGAACAGCCTCACCATCTGGTGGTTGAATGTCATTTGCGAGAGCGAGATTTTGTCGTGTGCGACAGCGTAGACGCTGGGCGCAAAGCCAAAGGCTCCGCCAACAACGAATACCAGATTGCGGACACCGGCATTCATCTGTTTCTGTATGTATTGCGAGTAGCCGACAGAAGTGTGCTCTTTGCCGTGCTCGTCCAGCAGTACTATGCGGTCTGACCCCTGCAACTTTTTGAGAATGAGGGCGGCTTCGCGTTCTTTTATCTCGTCTGGCGAGGCCCCTTTCTGGTCTTTGAGTGCCGGGATGACGTCGATTTCGAAATTGACATAATGCTTCAACCGCTTGCAGTATTCGCTGATGCCTTCTTGCAGGTAGGGAATGTCGGTTTTTGAAATAACGAGGAGTCGGATATTCATTGTTTGTCTATATTAATAATGATAAAGGGAGCAATGGCTTTGACTCCGGTGAGCCGGATGGCCATGTTCAGGAGGCGAGATGCAAAGCCCTTCGCCCCGGTGCGGTGAGTGTTGTAGAATCCATTGGCCACCTTTGCCTTCGCCCCATAGGGTTTTACCATTGCTTGGTAGTCGGTCATAGGCAGGATGCGTTCGGTCCAGCTGCCGGTGGCGGGGTCGCATGTGTTATAGGGGTCGGCCATGATGTTGGGTTTGTTGTTGGCCACGGCCTCCAGCGTGTCGTCGTAGTTCAGTCCGCGGGTGTTCTGAGCCCAGTAGTCCAGCTGGGCTGGGGTGAAGTCGCGGTGGCTGTGTTGGATGTGGTGGCGGCGTTCCTCCCTAAATCCGTTGGGACCGAGTTCGTCGGCAACCATAATCTTGTGCAACCGTTTCTTTACAAGGGGGTTGAAAGGAGTTGACCCTGTGGTGAAAAGCATTTTGACGGCAGGGTTGATGGCAAACATGTCGGCAAAAAAGTCTTCTAGGCGGTAGATGTGTTCGATTACGTCCATGCCCATGATGATGTCGGGTTTGACTTGATGTTCGGTGCACCATTCCCTCAGTTTCTCAGAATCGCCGTGAATGATTGCGTCGGCGCTCAGACCTAGGTGCTCGCCGATGATGCTTGCTGTCTTGGCTGACAACGAGTTGAAATCGACATAGATGACTTTGCCGATACCCCGCTGCTTAGCAGCGCAGGAGAGGAAGCCGTGTCCGCCACCATAGTCTACTAGGCAAAGGTCGCGTGGTGCCTTGTGACTGCGGTTGATCATCATATCCAGACAACGGCCGTAAATCTCCAGGTAATAGTCTAAGTCGGGCAGCATCCGCATGATATAGCGTCGGTTGTATTCGCTGATAGGGAGGCTGGAATAGTCGATTTTATGTAGTTGCTCTGACAGGGTCATTTGATATGGAGGATTTGTTTTGCAAAAGGTATCGGGCTGTGGAACACTTGGTTGTAAGTGGTAAGTGTGGCGCCGTAGAGTCGGTAGGAATAGGCGATGCCGGGGTCCATGCTGCCTTCGAAGTCGAAACTGCGGGTTGTCTTGGACAGTCGCAGGATGATGTTCCAGAAAAGAAAGGCCGATGTGCCATTGAGGTGCCCTTGTGGGTTGAGGGCGGATAGGAGGGCGTAGGCGCAGTTGGCATCGTAGGCCACAAAGCGTGCGCCGTGAATCACATCCTCTGTGTCTTTGGCGGCAAGCAAGATTCCGTGACCTTTCTGCAGGGCCGTGTTCACGATGCGGACGATGAAGTCGAAGGACAAGAGGTCTTCCTGCCCTCGCGAAGCCCAGTATTCGGCATGGAACCGGGCAAACTCTTCCGGGGTCAGGCTTTCGTCAACGTGCAGTTGCTCAGCGGTTTTGCGTATTGGTCTCCGTCGTTTGCGGTTGTCGAAGGACTGGAACACTTTCTCAGGGTCCGAGATGTCTTCTAGTCTGTAGGTAGGACGCTGCGAGATGCTGAAATGCTTCCAACCGTCCATGTTGGTGACGGTTGGAGCGAAGTTCTGCAGGAAAAGGACTAGGTGCAGCGAGCGAAGCTGTCTTGTCAGCTGGGCTGTGGCAGCGGCCGAGTCTGTGCCGGAGCGAAACCACGGCCCGTTGTATTGGGTCAGCTGCGGTTGGAGAATGTAGTTCATCCCCAGCTTGGAACCTAGCAGATAGGGGAGGGCGGCAGTGATGTTGCCCTGTCCGTCGTAAGCTAGGGCAACGTCCCAGTGCTTGCCGTGGCAGACGGTATCCATCCACCAATATTGAAGAAACAGAGGGATTGTGCATCCCTCTGTTTCACAAAGTATCTTGTATTTCTCCTTGTTGGTCAATTACTGAATCTTGACGGTCACACGGTTGTTAGCGGTGCGTCCGCCCAAGGTGTTGTTATCGCCGACGGGGTCGTCTTCGCCTTTGGCAATCACCTCGATGCGGTGTTCTGCGATGCCGCGTTTCATGAGAGCTTTTTTGATTTCTACGGCACGCTGGCGAGAGAGACCCATGTTGTAGGCCTCGGTGCCCACGTTGTCGCAATAGCCGGTCAGTAGCACCTCAAGTCCGGTCTCCTGCTTCAGGTAGTTGGCGATGTTGTCAAGTTCCTGGTCATAAGACTTTTGGATGGTGGCATCGTTGGCAAAGAACTTGATGTCGGCAAAGGCCTGTGCGTCCTTGGCAGCGCTGGGCAGCAGGTCCACCTTCTTGCTGGAAAAGTCGCAGATAAGGCCCACGCGGATAACGGGATCGTCGGTCTGGGGCTCGTTGAAGTAGTCTTCGTCCTGCCAGTAGCGCCAGTCAATTTCGGCTACCTTGTAGGAAATCTTGTTCTTCATTTCCAGCTCAATGATGATGTCGCGGAAATAGTCGAGCGAAATAAGTGCTTCCATCTGAGCACGGTTGACATATTCGTCGCGCTCGTCCTGGTCGGTGATTTTGGGGTTGACGGCAAACACGGCGCAGATGTGCATGGGAATGCGGCCGGCCGTGCGGAGGTAATCCATCACAGGGTCGAAAGTGCCCCAGTCGCGTTTGTCATCCTTCAGCCATTTCAGGGCGCGGAAATTGTTGTAATTATAGTCGACGAAATAGAATTTCTTGGCATCAAAAGTGGTGAATTTCCACACTGTGTCGTAAGCTGTCTGGCGCACCTTGTGCTTACCGGCTTGGTCGATGACGGGTTCGGTCTTCTTGCCCTTCTTGGCATCGCCAGCCAGGAAAGTCTGCTCATAGAGGCCGCCGGGAGTGGGGTGCCAGTTGGTGTCGGCGTTGTTGCGGAGCCACAGGCGCTTGTTGTTGCCTTCCTTGATAATGTCGGTGGTCTCCTTTTTCTTACGGTACTGGGCCTGAACGTTGGTCGAGGGCAGCAGGAAGAGCGCTGCCAGCATGAATATCCAGATATGTTTCTTCATCGTTGTGTGTTTTTCGTGGATTTGAAATAATAACGCAAAAATATTTTTTTTATTGTTGAGGGTCGGTGAGAGTTCCGTTTTCGCACACCAGCATTCGTGACTGGAACTTGTCTATCATCATGAAGTCGTGGGTGGAGATGAGCATCGTGGTGCCGGTTTGCTTGTTGATGTCCAGCAGCAGCTGCATGATGTCCGACGAGGTGGCGGGGTCCAGATTTCCGGTGGGCTCATCGGCCAGGATTAGGCTGGGGTTGTTGATCAGGGCGCGGGCTATACCCACACGCTGTTGTTCGCCTTCCGAGAGGTGGTGGATGGAAGCGTTGGCCTTGTCGGCTATGCCCACGGCGTTGAGAGTCTTCGACACCTGTTCCTCAATCTGGCTTTTCTGCCAGCCTGTGGCCTGCAGCACGAAGGCAAGATTGTCGTGCACGTTGCGGTCCTTCAGCAGACGGAAGTTCTGGAACACGATTCCGATCTTGCGGCGCAGCAGGGGTATGTGGCGGTTCTTGATATGGGTGAGGTCGTAGCCGCACACCACTGCCTCGCCCTCGTCGATATCGTGGTCGGCATAAAGGGTGCGCAGCAACGATGTCTTGCCCGCACCGCTGCGACCGATGAGATACACAAACTCGCCGGGGGCAATATTTAGGTTCACATGGCTCAGCAGGGGGCCGTCGGCATGACTGATAGTCACATTCTTGAGTGATATGATAGGGGTTTCCATATATACTATTTTTCAAAATGCAAAATTACAATTTTTTTTCTATATAATAAAGGAAACCAAAACTTTTTTTTAACCTTCCGATGTTAATGTGTTCTTTATTATGGATAATTAATGATTATGGATTGTAGAGTTCCGGGTGTGGCAACGTGGTGCGCCAGCCCACTCTACAATCTACACTCTACAATCTTTACGCGGGGCTATCTCACCACCTCAAGTTTGCGTACCAGACTTACGTTCTGGCCCACAACTCGCACAAAGTACGTTCCCCGAGGCAAATCAGATAGGTCTATCGTGCACGAGGTATCTTCTCCGCTTTCAATGCGTTGGGTCTTCATTACACGGCCGTCAATAGCATACAAGGCAATATCGGCTCTGCCCTGCACCCCGTGTAGCGACACCTTTGCGCTCGTTAGTGCCGGATTTGGGAATACCGCACACGCAACTCCCCGAGGAGTGTCGGCTCTCAGGCTTGATGTTACAACTTGCACCTCCGCCCACTGCAGACTCACCCGGTCGTCCGAGCATAAGGCTCTCACAAAGAAAGAGTAAGGCATCTCGTCGTTCAGACTGTCAATCACCACATGAGGACTGGCGCAATGGACCATAGTGCCTTGTCCCACATTGAAACCCTCAAAGCCATATTCCACCTCCCAGCCCAGTGCCAGTGAATCGTTCTGCCAGCGCAGCTCCACATGGGTCGGCCCCACAGCCGCCACCTCCAGACCCTCGACATTGGGGCACACATCAGTAGAGAAGGGGAATAGTAATCCCCATTCGCCCAGCATACCGCCTGAGCATACCGCCCTCACTCGGGCTACATACTCCAAGCCGACCCAAAGGCCGTCGGCAACGAACGGAAGGTCTGTGACGGTATACGTTCTATCAAAACCCCCATCGGAGGAGATATTCAACTCCCATTCCGACGCATCGCCGCCCCGCTGCCAGTCGAAGAGTGCCTTGGAACCCGATATCACACTGATGTCCACGCTCTGCGGAGGCTGGCAATAAGATTCTGAAGTGCGGACGCCGCAATACGACCAGGCTGACACCTCCGACTGTCCCTCGCACACCTTTCTCACCCGCAGAAGATAATCGACATCGGTCAACAAGCCTGCAAAAGTATAATTTGTTCCCCGTACCGTGATGTTGTCCTCGGTCCAATCGCGCTCTGTGCGGGGTCTGATGTTCACCTCGTAATGCCCATCGTCTTCACCCTGCCAGGAGAACGATGCCGTAGAGTTGGATCCAACCGCACTCAAGATAAAAGGCTGCTCGCAAGAGCCTGTGCTGGGGCAACTGTAAAAAGCCAGGTCGCCGCCATGCGTGGTGGTAAAACCGTCAGTCGGACTTGCCGGCTCGGCATAATAGCGCACCTGATTGCTGTACCGCGTGAGGGGTACAGGCGCAGTGTGGCTGCGAAAAACGCCCTGATGCTGCGATGCTGCGTGTCGGCGGCTCACCGCCACCAGCACATTGCTCACACCGTCCCAAACAAAAGGTTGGTCGAAATACAATGTATACCAACCGCTTTGGGCATACTGGATTTCCGTGCCGTCAACCACCGGGGTCAGCGCTATCGGGCTGCGTTCCAGCACAAAGCCCTCAGCTAGCGACGAGTCGGCAACATTGGCCATCGACACACGCATCTGCGTGTAGCCGTCGCCACCCAGGCCGTTCTCAGTGTAGAACGCCATAGCCGTAATAGGTCCTTGCAGCGGTGCCAGCAAACGAGCCGGGACCAGGGTCTGCACATAGCTGAATCCGAAAGTACTGTTGCCCATAGGTGCCGTCACCGAAGTGCCCTGGGGCCACAAAGTGTCGAAGGAATACACCACCATAGGCGTATCGCAACAGAAGGTGGCAAACTGGCACCCCTGGCTGCGCACGCTGGTCTCGCCATCGGGGCAAATGCCTTGAACCCATGCCACATAGTTGGTCTGAGGCAGTAGGTCGGTAATCGTCACGCTGTTTGTGTCGCAACGGAGGGTCGTCACTTCGTCCGACTCATAGCCAGCTCGGCGATAAGACACCAAATAGCTGTCGGCGTCGCTCTGATTCCAACGCAGCGTGGCACTGCTGCCATACGTCTGCGAAGCTTCAAGGCCGGTAGGTCTGTGGCACATCACACGGGTCACGTGGATATCGTCGATGGCCACCATATCGTCGTACCATCGGTAGGCCGAGTGCCATACAAAGACCAAACTGTGTGCTCCCAAGAACGAATTCAGCGCGCAATGGTACACAGCCCTTGAGGTGTCGAAATTCATAAAAGCCAATCGGCGGCAACCCTCAGTCTGCTGCCACATCGAAGGGTTCTGCGCCATGAGAGAGCGCACCGACACCGAAGTGTCGACAAGATACACATAAAGGCCGTCGTTGCCTCCGGCGAAACCATGCGACCAGTAGCTGAACGATATCTCATAGTCCGCTTCCGTATTGCCGAAATCCAACTCTCGCCAAGTGGCAAAGTTACCTTCGTGCAGACCGGTAGCAGCTGTGGCGCCGCCATTCGACGACAGATAAGCGCCACTCAGTCCCTGCAAGGCCATAGCCCCGCCACGGCACCAGCGTGTGGTGTTGCCGGATCCTGTATGTTGCCAGTTCTGCCATTCTGTGGGGCTCTCAAAATCGTAGGCGTAGGGTATCTGGGCCGGCACCTGTCGCGTTTCAAAACCGCAAGGATCACTTGAGAACCGGCCGGTGTCGCCTGCCCCGCAGATGGGTCGCACATAGAACTGTCCGCGATAAGTCGACGGCAGACCCGTCAGCACAAACGGATTGGTGGTCGCTGTCACGCGTGTGCCGGTACCCAGGGCAAACCCTTCGGCACCGTATTCCACCTGCCATAGGGTGGCCGCACCTCGCTCTCGCCATTGCAGGCGCACACTACTCGGCGTTGCGTTGGTGGCCAGCAGCTGGTCGGCTTGGGGGCACGTCGGAGCATAGTCCAGCACCAAGTTGTCGATATATGCCTTTTTCTCGATAAAAGCAATTGTTGGATAAGTTCCCGTTCCACGATAGCCGGCCAGACTGCAAGCGAACCTGTGTGTTGCCGCATCCGAGGTCACCGTATCCACCCCCACAAAAGTAGTCCAATCCTCGGGGTCGGTCATCACGCCCACAGCCACACGGCCGTGCGAATAGTAATAGTTCGAGGGGTCGCACCAGATGTCGAACGACACCTCCAGCTGCCGCAAATCGAGTGCCGCTGTGTCCACCTCCGGCAGCACTAGCCTGTAGCCTTCGCCGTAGGTCGGAGTATGGCACATCACATAGCCGCCCGTCCAAACGGTTGGGTAGCGGTTGGGACCGTTATCCCAGCACAGGGGCAGCACATCGTACTGGCCTGTGCCGCAGCTATCGAAATTTTCGGTAAAAGGCAGCGTGTTGATAATGGCGCACTGTGTGGTGCCGACCACCACGGTGCCGGTATCCGCCTCATCGCATAGCGACGAGATGCGGAATTCATACTCCGTGCTTGGCGTAAGCCCACGGACAACATACGATTCTTCGCCAGTAAGGGTGTCAAAAATCCACGCCCCTTGACCGCGGTGCTCTATCCTCCATTGTGTCTCGTCCAAGCCGGGAGACCACACCAGCGTGGCCGTGGTCGCACTCGTCTGCAGCGCCTCGGCCACAGGGGGCATACAGTCGGCATTCTCCCGGCAGGTGCCGGAAAAGACCACGTCGGGGCGGGCAAATGCCAAATTCGTTGCCGACAATCTGATGCTCAGCGTATCGAACGGCTGAGCATCGCGGGTGGCATACCTGGTGCGGAAAGTCTCGTCTTCGGTGGCGAAGCCCGAAAAACCAGCACTCGACTGGCGCTCGTCGATCGGGGTGTTCATCATGGTGGTCACCACAATGTTTCTCACGCCGTCCCACACAAAGGATGTGTCGATATCGTAAAATACTGTTCCGACCGCACCCATCGGATGCTGTCCGTTGTAGACCACACGCTGCTGCGACAGTGGCACGAGGGTGTCCACCGTCCAAACGTAGAAGCCGAAAACGCTGTCGTATCTCATCTCGTCCAAGTCGGTATGACCCAGCATGATGATAAAATCCTTGTTCATTCTCGATGCCGAAGCCCATTTATAAGCCATCCCGACGATATTTCCGGCAATAAGACCTGCATCGTGCAGCTCGGAAGCCAGATAGATGCTTTGGCATAAGGTGCTGCCCCACATCGTGTTGACTGGTAAGTGGCTGTTGGCCGTTGTGCCAAGGCCTATGTCTGCGCTTCCCCCTTGTAGGCAGGGCGGTGTGACAAAGGTTGTTGACTGCCAGTCGCTCCATCCGCAGTCGCACACCGCAGCCACACGAAGCTCGTAATTAGTGTCCAGCGTCAGCCCAGTGATAGGCAGATAGTTGTACGGAGTTTCTTCCGCCGTCCAACTGCCGTCGGCCATGCGGTACTCCACCCGATAGTATAGAGGCTCTTGGTCCTCAGAATGTTGCCAAGTGGCCATGGCCGAAACCCCGGCTTGCGACACCGAAAGGTCTCTCACCGGTCGGCACGGATTGGCCACATCCACCACAATATTCTTTATTTGTACGCCCACGCTGTAGTTGTCGTACGAACGACTCCTGCACAGCAATGCTATGTGGCGTCCCGATCCGGCATACGACGAGAAATAGATATTCTCTGCGTTCCACATGGTGCTGTTGGCCGGTGTGCATTCAGCCACCTGAGTAAACGTGGCTATGTCGGCGGGGTCGTCCATCACACCCACTGTCAACGTGCTGTTAGTATAATTTGCATAAACATCTAACGATAGCCGAAGATCCTGCACCGGGGTGTCGAACATGGGCAGCACCGCCCAGGTCATCTCGTAAGGGAAAGTGCCTTCCAGGCCAATGTACCAAAAGTCATCCGACCACGAGTGTCGAATCGACGGATAAGATGATGTATATTGCGAACGGCCTGAATACCAGCAGGGCAAATCGAAAGTGCGGTTCGACCCGTTGCCAGTCAGGTCAGGACTGTAGGGCAATTCGGGATAGTCGCACACCGTGCGCACGTGAACGCCGCATTCCACGCTGGTGTCGCCAGCCCATATCGTTCTGATGCTCACATAATAATCGCTGTTGCCCGCAACGCCGGTCAGCGTCGCCATCGAACCCGACACCACCGTGTCGCTAACCGATTCTGCCGTCGAGTAGCGGATCCAGTATTCGGCTCCCGCCATCGTGGGATCCTCCTCCCAGGTCACCAACAGGGTGTCGGCAGCTGTCGACCACGCGTGAGCCTCCTTCGGCGGCTGGCAGCCGAGAGCCGAGAAAACCACCACATCATCCAAATCCAACCATCCATTCGACCCCTTGGGCAGGGCAAAGGCAATAGCACCCTCCGGTCCCGAATAGTTCGAGAAGTCGCATTCGTATTGCAGCCACCTGTTCCAGTTGAGTGTTGAGCAAGTGTCCATATCGTAGAACATATTCCCATCCCACACACCTATGCGCAGATAGCCGTCCTCCAGATTGCTCAAGTTGCCTAACGAATTAAAATTCATCCAAAATTTCATCTTCAGGGTGCTTAGCTCGTCAGCAAAAGTTGGCAGTATCAGGTAGACATAGCCCGGCATATACGACCGCTCTTCATTATAGTGCAAAGCCCTTTCGCCTGAGTGAACCGCCCCCGGTTCCGCCGAAGGGTTGGCGGCCGAGCCGGATTGCGGACTGTATATCGTCCAGCATGGAGAGCCGGGCACGTAAGTCGCATTGGTGTATCCCGTCCTGCCAGACCACTCTTCAAATCCCTCGACATAAGGCAGGCACGAGTGCGGCAGCTGGCTGCATTCGGTGCTACCTGTCGTAAACACGGGCACGCTGGAGTCGGCACCGCACACGGCACTCACCGATATCCTATAGTCCACCCCCGGCAACATATTGGTAATGAGGCAGAACGTGTCCGCTGCGGTTATCACCGTGTCGGCACAGCGCACCACCCATGACCTCACTTCTCCGCCAGGCCGCCACCGCACTGCGATGGCCGAACCTGCGGCCTCTGTACGCAAATCGTATGGAGGCAGACAGCCGCCTACGCGTTCCACAACAATGTCGTCGAGGGCAATGTCGAGCGAACCGGCGTCGTTAGCATATCGCAGGGCCAGGCGGTCGCCAAACGCCACGGCGGTCGGCACAGACACACGGTACTGGCGCCATCCCATGCCCTCTATGCGGCACTGTCCCAGCGCCCTGAACGTGGCGCTGTCGCCTGCGTCATCCATCACCCCCACAGTTATCCAATGCGCGTCGACCGAAGAACCCAAGTCCTTAGCCCAGAACGACACCTGCACATTCTCGCCCATCCATCCTGCCGTGTCGACAGGGGGCAGGATCAGCAGCGTATTGTCGGCCCAAATCATACTGCCCGGATGGGCTTGCCACCTCAGCCCTCGGCAGCCGTGTGGCGTGTGGTTCAGCGCCACATCCATCTCCACCGCGGGGTAAGTATAGCTCAGTCTCGTATACCGGCGAAAACACGGGGGCAGGCCGTCCTGTGTCTCAACTTCCTCAAGGCCAAGTGCCATGGGCAGCTGACACCGGGAGCACTCTGTCTCGAAATACACATTTGTCAGCGGACCCACGCCTTCTGCGCAAACCACGGCCACCCTCGCCACATACTGCGACGAAGGTTCCAGTCCCGTCAGCAGGCAGTGAGTCGAAGTTGTCGTCAACCTCATGCGCGAAGTGTCGCCCACCAAGCCGTACTCCACCACATACCCTTGCGCCGTGGAGTCCGTCCAGTCCAGCCGTGCCTCCTGCGAGGCAATATGCGAACAGGTCAGGTTTGTTACGCGGTCGCACAACTGCCTCTCCAATAGAATATTGTCGATGGCGCCAGGACCCGTGAAACCGTATTGGTTGTAGTTGGTCCACAGCACCACGAGCTTATACCCTCCCGAGTGCTGAACCTGGAAATCCTGCTCCAGGTGTGTCCAGTCGGCATGACGGCATAGATTTCCGCCGCCGTCCAGCGCAATCCAGCCCTCGGGGGTGATAATCGACACATCGGTTCCGAACACTAGGGGCGCATGTTGCGGTTGCGCCACTAGTTCCACCGAGTCGGCCACCAGCACCACCCGCATGAAGTCGGAATACATGCTTCCAAAGCAACGCCAGTCGTAGCTTGCCGAGTAGTTGCCCGAGTCGAGCCACACGTTGCGGCACGCGAACACCGTGGCGCGGCTGCTGGTGGAATAACCGTAGAAGCCCGTGGGCTCATACACCGATCCGTTTTGGATGCGGGTGGTGATGTAAAGGCATTGGTTTGCGCCCTGGTCGGGCGACGAACCCCAGTGCCAACCGTTATCGCAATAGCCGTTCAGCAACGACCAGTC
The DNA here is from genome assembly GCA_045597945.1 of Bacteroidales bacterium. Lineage (GTDB taxonomy): Bacteria > Bacteroidota > Bacteroidia > Bacteroidales > P3 > Colimorpha. Next base: position 47,152 of record JAZLLD010000084.1, on the reverse strand, counting down.
CGACAGCACGGCGTCGCCCTCGAAATCATCCCACAGCACAGTGTTCTGCCCCCATGCGCCAAACGAAAATCCCATCAAAACCAAGCATACGACTGATAAATAATTCTTCATACTGCAACAAAATAAAAAATACAACCATTATGTTCAAGTGTCTGGCATCCAACCCAATTGAGTCGTGCCTCAACTAAATACACGATGCAAAAATACAAATAATTTCTGAATAAGCAAAAAAAAGTGTAAACAAAAAACAAAAAACAAAAAACAAAAAACAAAAAACAAAAAACAATTTTCTTAGTGAAAAACAATATACTATAAAAGAAATCGTTGCGCACTATTTTCTCGCAAGAAACCAGAACCTTAGGGACGTTTTCAATCACAAAACGGCATTCCCAAACAATATTTCCCTGGTCTGCGGCCGCCCCATGTGGTGCTGAATCGCCGTGAAACATTGCTAGAGCCAGTGTTTCACGAGCGAAGCCACAGCGAAGGAAGAGCGAAGCTTCACTTTCTTTCCGCAATACCCATTTTGGCCTCTGCAAAATCGCACAATGCCGACTCGGTTCAATATTTTTGAGGTGTGCGACTCAAAAATATGGTTCACAAGCCGCCCTATAACTCCGCCCTTCCCCCGTTCCTTATCCTATAGTTATACCTTAGTTATACTATATTTATCCTATATATAATAGAATAAATAAGGTATAAATATAGAATAAATAAGGTAAAACTAGCGAAGGTAAGGCGAGGCTAGGGATGAAATGGGGGGATTTACTGAGGCCGGATTTGTCTTCGGCTAACATCTTATTCCTCAATGCGAATCCGGACAATTCGCTTTGTGTAAAAGATGGGATATGCCGATAATGTGGGAAAGATTGTGTTTCTTGAATTAGGAGTTGTCTGGCAGCAATTCCGTCGCAATGGAATGTGAAAGGCCGGGAATGCCTGCCTGGCGGCCTTCTTTTTATTTTTTATTCGTTATTATTAATTTTTTCGTATCTTTGCAGTTTGTTTTGAACTTTAGAAACGATGAATATTATTATTGCAGGAGACGGAGAGGTAGGGTTTTACCTCGCTAAATCGCTGACCGAGCTGGACCACAATATTACGGTGGTGGACCCCAATTCGGAGCTGTTGAAGCGCTTGGAGAAGGAGACGGACTTGATGACTATCGCGGGTTCGTCGACTTCGCCGCAGGTGCTGGACGAGGCCAATGTGGGCGACTGCGACTTGTTTCTGGCCGTGCTGCACGATGAGAGCATCAATATGATGAGCTGCGTGTTGGCCAAGAAACTTGGTGCTCGGAAGACGGTGGCCCGCATCTCGAATGCCGAACTGCTGATGCCCAAGCACAGGGATATGTTTAAGTCGCTGGGCGTGGACGAGTTGGTCTGCCCCGAGCGCATTGCCGCTAAGGAGATTACCAATCTGCTGAACAACTCGGTGGCTACCGAGTTCTTCGACTTCAGCAGCGGTCTGCTGACGATGTATCTGATACGCCTGGAGGCCGATTCGCCGGTGGTGGGCCACAGCGTGAAGGAACTGATTCAGACCTATACGACGCTGCAGGTGCGCATCGTGGCCATCCTGCGCAACGGCATGACTATCATCCCGCACACCGACACGGTGTTTCAGGAAGGCGATTTGGCCTATCTGATCAGCCGCCCCAACCAGCTGGAGTCGATCAAGCAGGTGTCGGGCAAGCACGATATTGCCATCAAGAAGGCCCTCATCGTGGGTGCCGGCCGCATAGGCCGCTTTGCCGCCCAGACGCTGGAGAACAAGATACAGCTGACGCTGTTCGAGGAGTCGAGGGCTCGCTGCGAAGAAGCTGCCGCCCTGCTGAACAATACGCTGATTATCAATGGCGACGCCACGGATATAGAACTCCTGAAGGAGGAGGGCATCCAGCGCACGGATGCTTTTATCTCGGTGACGGACTCGTCGGAAACGAATGTGCTGACTTGTCTGCACGCCCGCAAGCTGGGAGTGAAGCGCACGATTGCGCTGGTGGAGAACACCGGGTTTATCAGTCTGTCGCAGGATATCGGCATCGACACTATCATCAATAAGAAGCTGATCACGGCCAGCTATATCTCGCGCTTTATTGTGAAGGGCGACGCCGTGCGCAGCAAGTGGTTGAGCGGAACGAATGCCGAGCTGATGGAGTTCAACGTGGGCAAATTTGCCCCGGCTACCCGCCATACGATCCGCGAGCTGGCATTGCCGCAGGGCGCTACGCTGGGCGGCATTATCCGTGGCGGCGAGAGTTTCCTGCCCACGCGCGACATGCAGATTCTGCCTCACGACAAGGTAATCGTGTTCGCCTTGCCTAAGGCAATGAACCAGGTGGCGAAGTTGTTTGAGTGAAATAGTGAAATAGTGAATTGTGAATTGTGAGGCGGTTGCCGCCAATTTATTATAAATTATTCATTATTAATTATGAATGAGTGGCCAACGGAAAGACTGGGTTTGAGGAGGTTTAACTTCAGGCTCATCGTGCACCTGATGGGTGTGATGCTGCTGAATTTGAGCGGCATCCTGGTGCTGCCTTTGGTGATCTCGCTCTATTGCCGCGACGGGGCTCAGTTCGCCCTGCTGGTGTCGGCTATGGCCACGCTACTGCTGGGGCTGCTGCTGCGCAATATCGTGGGCCACAATGCGGAGTACGATGTGAAGAGCGACGAAAGCTATTGGATCACGGCCACGATTTGGATTGCTGTGCCTATCTGCGGAGCGTTGCCCTATTTGTTTACGGGCGGCATAGCTACGGTGACTGACGCTGTGTTTGAGAGCTTCAGCGGGTTCACCACCACGGGGTCGTCGGTGATTGCAGAGCCCGAGCTGATGCCTCCGAGTCTGTTGGTTTATCGCGCTCTGACGCAATGGGTTGGAGGTCTTGGCATGATGCTGATGGCCATTGCTTTGTTTCGCCGCCTGGGCATTAGTGGCGGACAGCTCTACGAGGCTGAGTTTTCTGGTACCCAGGAGCGCAAGCTGCACCCGAGACTGTCGGTGAGCGTGATGCGTTTGTGGTTCATATACATGGCACTTACGATTGTAATGGCGGTGCTGATGCTGCTGAACGGGGTGGGAATTGTGGAGGCGTTGTGCCTCTCGATGAGCACGCTGTCGACAGGCGGTTTCGTGACGAACAGCGCTGGCCTTTCGATGATAGGCCAAGGCGGCCTGGCGGTGATTACGGTGTTTATGATTCTGAGTGGCGTGAATGTGGCGGTGCTGTACAAAGTGTTTACTTTTAGGTGGAAGGACTTGAATCGGACCGAGGAAATGAAGACATACCTGGGCGTGCTGCTGATGGCTGCCCTGGTCTGTACGCTGGCATTCTTCTTTGTGGGCAATGATTTCGTGTACTCGCTGAGCTACAGCCTCTTCCATATAGCTTCGACCCTTTCGACCTGCGGGTACTTCCTGCCGCGTCCGGAGCACTGGTCCTTTTTGGTGAGCACAATCACCTTTGTGCTTATCATCATTGGCGCTTCGGCCGGATCCACGGGCGGTGGGCTGAAGATGCGCAGAATCATCATCTTACTGAAATATATTGGCAACTATTTTACCCACATGATTCACCCCAACGCCGTGCTGATAGAGAAGGTGGACGGCAAGGCGGTGGACCACGGATATATCAATAAGATTTTTGGCTATGTGTCGCTCTACATTGCCTTCATCGTGGGCGGCGCATTTGTGCTGACGCTGTGCGGAAGCTCGATTCCCGACGCTATCTGCATGGCTGCGGCCAATATCAGCAACCTGGGTCCGTCGCCCTTGATCAACAACCTTGGCGGCAATCTGGATTATGCCCAGCTGCCCGGGCTGGCGAAATGGACGCTGGTGGTGCTGATGACGGCTGGCCGCCTGGAACTGTTTGCATTGATAGCTATTTTCTCACCCTCATATTGGAGACGCAGATAGATGGACGATGTGAAGTATATATTACGGTTTATCGGCATCATGCTGATGGTGGAAGGGGCGCTGATTCTCTCCTGCCTGATTCCGGCGTTCCATTTCGGCGACGGCACTTGGCAGGCTGTCACGGCATCGGGGTTGTTCACCTTCAATGTGGGACTGCTGCTGCGTATCAGTTTCCCCAGAGTGAACCGCTTGTCGAACAAGCGCATGGCCTATTTGCTGGTGGTGCTGATGTGGGTGGCGCTGGCCCTGTTCGGCACGTTGCCCTATTTGGCTACAGGAGCGGTGCTGAACCTGCCCGACGCTCTGTTTGAATCAATGTCGGGTATCACATCCACGGGTGCGACAATCTTTCCCGCGGTGGAGTGCCTGCCTTCCTCTATCTTGTTGTGGCGCAGTATGACGCAGTGGTTCGGCGGCTTTGGTATCGTGATGATAGTGCTGGCGGTGGTGCCCTCGATGGGTATCAACAAGTACAGCCTCTATACGGCCGAGGCTTCGGGTGCCGACAATACCAGCAAGCAGACATCCTCCACGGCTTCTACCATACGACAGACCTTGGGTGTGTATATCATACTGACTATAGTGTTTATCTATGTCTTATGGAAGAGCGGCATGCATGTGTGGGATGCTGTGAATGTCACGTTTACCAATATCTCATCGGGCGGCTTCTCGATCTATAATAATAGCTTAGAGCGACTCACCCATGCGCAGCAATACATCATGGCTTGTGCTATGTTGCTGAGCGGTGTGAACTTTGCGTTGCTGTATAACGTGCTGACAATCCAATGGGAGAAGCTTCGGAATAAGTTTGACCAGATTTCGTTCTATCTGCTGATTTATGCCGTGAGTGCCATTTTTGTGGTGCTGTCGTTGCGCCATGCGATGGGCTACGAATGGAGCGATGCCATTCGTTGCGGTTTGGTGCAGACAATCAGTGTGTTGACGACTACGGGATCGCTGGTGGCCGATACCTCTAACTGGTGGGTGCCGGTGACATTCTTGTTTGTGATTCTTTCTCTCTGTGGCGGTATGGCGGGTTCGACTACGGGTGGTATCAAGGCCATGCGAGTGATAATTCTGGGGCGGAATGTACGCAAGATTTTGCGCGACAGGCTTCATCCGACGGCCATCAACCCGGTGAGACTGAATAAGAAGCCTGTGTCAACGGACATTATCACCAATGTGATGGTCATCTTTCTTATCTATGCTGCAGTCATCTTCTTGGGTATCATGCTGCTGATGTTGAGCGGCATCAATGCCACGGAGTCGATAGGTGCTACGATAGCATGCATTACGGGCTATGGCCCCGGACTGGGGCTGAGCGGCGGTTTTGGTTGCTATGAAGGGTTCTCTGTGGTGGGCAAGATTATCTGCTCGTTCTTGATGCTTATGGGTCGCCTGGAGTGCTTGACTGTGCTAGTGCTGTTTATTCCCGCATTCTGGAAGAGAGGGTGACCTCGGCGAGGTTGGGCGAAAAAGAAACAGCCACCTGGATGGCGGCTGTTTTGGAATAGTCGGCAAGAGAAATTAGCGGCATTCGAGGCCGGTCTTCTTGTCGTTGATTTCGATAACGGTGCTGTAGTCGGAGCATTTCTGACCTTCTTTCAGCTTCTCTTTGCTGAATTCTTCAGTACCTTTCTTTTCGCCGTTCAACCATTTGGTGCAGGTGCAGTTTTTGCTGCAAGAGGAGAAGCAAGCGACGGTTGCCATAACTGCAAGAGTTAAAAATACTTTCTTCATTTTGTTGTATAATTTGAGGTTGTTAATATAATTAATTTTGTTTTGCAAAATTACGAATAATTTTATGATGCGCAATATTAAAAAATCTGAAAAGTGAAGGTGTATTTGCTTATTTCGCTGTTTTGTAATTGGTTGCAACGTTATTTTGCTGTTTTCCCGTTTTCGGTGTGATGCAAGGTCGTTTTTTCGAGAAAAAAGAGATTGAGAGTGGGGATTTGTCGGTGTGGCAACTCTAGGAAATGAAAAAAAGTGTGGCTCAATATCAGTGAATTGCAACTTTTTTTGAAAAAATATTTGGCTATGTCAAAAAAACTTCGTAATTTTGCATCCGCTTTTCGAGAGAAAATGATCTGTTAGCTCAGTTGGTTTAGAGCGCTTGCTTGACAGGCAAGAGGTCACAAGTTCAAATCTTGTACAGATCACCACTAAGAGGTGAAGCGGTGCTTCGCCTTTTTTTACAAAAAAAGACTGCGAGTCATGGTCTGTTAGCTCAGTTGGTTCAGAGCGCTTCCTTCACACGGAAGAGGTCGACAGTTCGAATCTGCCACAGACCACCAAGTAAACACCAAGATACGACATCCTTGATGCCGTATTTTTTGTTTTGGTAGGTTCCATTTCATCCACCGAGAGAAAAAGATTATTGTATGGCTGATATTGCATTGGGTATTTTCCACAGGACGCAACTGCTGATGGGCGAGGAGTTTATGCGCCGTATGGCCGAGGTGAGGGTTGTCGTCTTGGGTGTTGGGGGCGTTGGGTCGTGGTGCGCCGAGAGCTTAGTGCGCTCAGGGCTGAAGCACCTGACGCTTGTGGACAACGACACGGTGTGCGTGACCAACGTCAACCGCCAGCTGATGGCTACCACTAAGACCGTGGGTAGACCCAAGGTAGACGCGCTGAAAGAACGCTTGCTGGAGATAAACCCCGATGCCGAGATAGAGGCCGTGCAGGGTGTATATAGCCAGGGTACGGCTGAAGGATTCCATCTGGAGACGTATGATTATATCGTGGATGCGATTGACTCGCTGCGCGACAAGCAGCAGCTGATCTTGCATGGCACCCGCTTGATGAAAGAGCGCAAAGGTGTCACTTTTGTGAGCTCGATGGGCGCGGCCCTGCGTACAGATCCCTTCGCCATCCGCAAGGCTGAGTTCTGGGAGGTGGACGGCGACCCGCTGGCGCGAATGTTGCGCAAGAGATATCGCCAAATGAAAGAATTTCCGAGCCATAAGTTTATGTGCGTGTACAGCTGCGAGCTGCCGCGGGAGAATAGAGGAACGATGGCGGAGGAGAGTATGTCGGCGGGCTCGAGTACGAAAGCCAAGATTAACGGCACTATGGCCCATGTGACCATCATGTTTGGCACAGCCTTGGCAGGGTTGGTGATAGAAGGTGTGGAACGAAGTCTGAGAGCCCAGTGCGCGGACGCTTGTGCTCCAGCGAAAGACAACTGATTCGTAGTGGGCGAAATGCGACTCGGATACTTGTCTTCTCGGTCGGCCCGGAATATGGTCGTTTTGTCGGCTTCAACGGTATGTTCATCTCTTGAAAATCAGTTTTTTAAAATATACAATTACAAAAACATCTCGTTGAATCAAATTTTTTTCGTATCTTTGCATTTGCATTTTATATGTAAACGCATTATATGAGTAAGGTTATTAGACTGTCTATCACACTATTGTTGTTGCTGCTGGTTGGCGGGCAATCGCTTCTGTCGCAGGTGGTGGTCGACTCCAATTGGGCCGAGCAGGTGCGTACGGTGACCCTCTATAAGAATGGGGTGGAGCTGGAACAGCCGATACTGGTGCTGGGTTCTGCCGACAGGCTGTTGCTGCGGTTCGACGTGCTGGGCGCTGAGGCCGACAACTATCGGTACCGCATCAGCCATTGCGATCGCAACTGGCGGGTGGACGAGATGGAGGCTTATGAGTTTGTGAACGGCTTTGAGGAGGGCTCCATTGATAATTATAATCCTTCGTTTACTACTTTGCAGAGCTATGTGAATTACTATCAGTACATTCCCTCCAAGTATAGCGAACTGCTGATTTCGGGCAACTATGTGGTGACGGTGTTCATGCAGGACGATCCCGACAGCGTGTTGCTGACCCGCAGGTTCTGTGTGGTGGAAGGCTCGGTGAAGACTGATGCCCAAGTGTTGGCACCATACGACAACAAGGATATCTTCCGCCGCAGAGAGGTGGATGTGGCCGTGGGCGCGAATCCGGATTATCGGGGCGGACAGATTCCCCCGTTGCAGAATCCGGAGTTCTATCATGTGGCATTGATGCAGAACGGCCGAGTGGATGATCTGCGCTGGCTGCGGTTCAACGGCTACGACAGAGGTGCCATGGCTTTCCGCAACAGCATCGAGAATATCTTTTATTGTGGCAACACGTTCCGCTATTTTGATATCAGCAATGTGCGCACGGCTATGTACAATGTGGCTCGAATTTCGGAAATCGGCGGCGAATGGTATGCCCTTGTTCGCCCTTTGGAGGACAGGTCGGGTAAACCCTATATTGCCGAGACAACGCTGAGAGGGGGCATGAAGGTGAACGTGTGGGACCGCGAGAACAAGCAGACGGAGGCCGACTATGTTTATGTGAATCTTGCCTTGCCGATGAAATACCCCTACTTGAACGGTAATGTTTATGTCGTGGGCGACCTGACGCAGTGGCGTATGGATGAGAAAAGTAGGATGGATTATGATGTGGACATGAAGGCCTACACGCTGCGCCTGCATCTGAAGCAGGGCTATTATGCTTATCAGCTGCTGTTTGTGCCGGTTGGCGAAACAATTGGGCGCACCGAGACCCTGGAGGGCGACTTCTATGAGACGACAAACAATTACAGCGCTTTTGTCTATTACCGCTCGCCTAGCGATAGGTACGATAGGCTGGTGGGATATGTGAAAATTTGAGAAATTTGAAAAATATTGAATTATGTCAAAGATATTTATTGAAACATACGGATGTCAGATGAATTTTGCGGATAGCGAGATTATAGCCTCGCTGATGCAGAAAACTGGGCATGAGATGACCTCGCAGATTGAAGAGGCCGATTATGTGCTGATAAACACTTGTGCCATCCGCGACAATGCGGAACAGCGTATTCGCAAGCGTTTGCGCGAGTTGCGGGCTTTGCAGCAGCGCCGTGGACAGTTGCGCATAGGTATTTTGGGCTGTATGGCCGAGCGCCTGCAGAGCCAGCTGATGGTGGAGGAAGAGAATGTGAGTTTTGTGGTCGGCCCTGACGCTTACCGCCGGCTGCCCGAGATTCTGGAGCAGGTGCGCCAGCAGGGCATTAAGGCTGCCGAGACGGAACTCAGCCTGACTGAGACTTACGACGATATCGAGCCCGTGCGCCTGAACAGTAATGGTATTTCGGCCTATATTTCCATTATGCGCGGATGCCAGAACTACTGTGCCTACTGCGTGGTGCCTTATACCCGAGGCCGTGAGCGCAGCCGCGATCCTGAGACCATCGTGGCAGAGGCTAGGAATCTGGTGGAGCAGGGCTACAAAGAGGTTACGCTGCTGGGCCAGAACGTGAATTCCTACCGCTGGAAGGAGGGCGAAGGCATGGTGGATTTCCCCGAGTTGATGCATCGTGTGGCAGAAATCAGCCCCCGCTTGAGAGTGCGTTTTGCCACTTCCCACCCCAAAGATCTGAGCGACAAATTGCTGGAAGTGATGGCTTCGCACAAGAATATCTGCCATTGTATCCATCTTCCGGTTCAGAGCGGTAGCGACCGTATGCTTAAACTGATGAATCGGCATTATGATTCGGCATGGTATCTGGACCGCATTGCGGCCATCCGTCGTTATCTGCCAGACTGCTCCATCACCACCGATGTGATCGCCGGTTTCTGTACCGAGACCGAGGAAGAACACCAGATGACGCTGGAGATGTTCCGCAAGGTGAGATATGACTACGCCTATATGTTCAAGTTCTCGATGCGACCCAACACTTATGCAGAGAAGCATCTGCAGGATGATATCTCCGAAGCGGAGAAGACTCGCCGACTGGAAGAAATCATAGCCCTGCAAGGTGAAATAGCATTGGAAAACAATAAGAAAGAGATTGGTAAGACCTTTGAGGTACTGGTGGAGGGCGAATCCCACCGCAGTAAGTTGCAATTGTTTGGCCGCAATAGTCAGAACAAGGTGATAGTGTTTGACCGCGAAGATGTGCAACCGGGCGAGTATGTGAATGTGACAGTGACAGACTGCACGGCGGCCACGCTGATCGGCAAATTGGCCAGATAGTCGCACGCATTTGATTATGATTGGATTATAACCCACAAATAAGTAGTATGAAGATTGATAAAGAATTTTTTGAGGACCATCCTTTGGTAAAGCACCTGCTGTATATGTTGGCGGTGTCTATAGTTTTGGTTTTCCTAGCCTTCATGTTTATTAAGATGGTGGCGCGACAGGGTAAAGAATACGAGCTGCCGGATATTTGCGGCGAGGCCTTGGAAGAACTGAAGTCGGATAATCCGCTGCATCTCAAATATGTGGTGATAGATTCGGTGTACGATGCCGAGAAAGAAGGTGGCATCGTGATTCAGCAGGATCCTCTGCCCGGCACCATGGTGAAGAAGAGTCGCAAGGTATATGTGACCATAACTACGTTCAATCCCTCGGATGTAGTGCTGCCTGAACTGTCGAATATGACTGTTCGCAGTGCGGTATCGGCCTTGGAGGCAGCAGGGCTGCGATGCGGCCATCTGCGCTTTGTGGAAAGTCCGTATCGTAATGCCATCTTAGAGTGTACTTGCAAGGGCAAAATGGTCTATGCGGGTGAGAAGATGACCTCCGGTGCAGTGGTGGATCTTACAGTGGGACTGGGCGAAAGCCGCACGGGCACCCGCGTGCCTTTCGTTATTGGCCAGGTTGCCTCTAAGGCCCGCCGAGGAATCCTCTCGGCATCGCTGAATGTTGGTGCTGAGCATTTCGACGGAGTGACGAACAAGAACACGGCAGTTTGCTATAGGTTGAGTCCGGACTATACTGGCATCACTCGATATCCGCTGGGCACCTCGGTGGAAATGTGGTATTGCGATGCTAGCGAGGCCGATGTGGAACGCATTATTAGCAACTTCCAGGTGGATTCTTCCCAGATTTTCGAGAACGATTTTGAAGATTACGACAATGGCCTAGGCGATGTCGACGCCAGTTTCGATGACGGTTGGGATTGGTAGATAATAATGCAATGACTATGAGCAAGCACCGGATTTTGTTGGTGATGTTGGCTTTGCTGCCTTGGTTGGGGACAGCGCAGGAAGTGTTGCTGCCCCTGCGCCAGGATGTGAAGGTGAAACCCAAGGAACTGACGACACTTTCGTTGCCTTTCTTTGAGGATTTTTCCAGTCAGGTCATCGTCAATTCGCAATGGGAATTGGGAGGCTCGTTAATCAACCAAGGGTATGCGCCTCTGCCTCCTACTATCGGCATGGCAACGTTGGATGCTTATGATTACGAGGGAAATATGTATGCAACTGAACTGGGGCTAATCTATTCGGCCGACACACTGACATCGCATCAGATTCGTTTGGATTCGGCATTCTCGCCGGTACCCAGGGCTTTGTCGGCAGCAGACTCGGTCTATTTCAGTTTCTTCTATCTCCCTGGTGGCGGTTATGGCAATAGGTGGGAAGGGGTAGGCGATGTGCCGGAGGGCACCGATTCGCTTGTGTTGGAGTTCTTTGACATCGCAACCGGTTCTTGGCGCTGGGTGTGGAGTACGCCCGGCATTTCGGCCGACACTTTGTTTTCCCGTACGGGGTCATATTGGCAGTATCAGGAAGTGCTGATTGATAATCCCGCTTATTTCACGGCGGGTTTTCGTTTTCGTTTCCGCAACTACTGTAGCCTAGACATTGTGGCTAAAAGGGGAATGCTGAGCAATGCAGACCAATGGAATTTAGACTACATAGTGCTAGATGCCATGAGGCACAAAGGCGATAGTGTTTTGCGCGATGTGGCATTTGTGAATCCGGCAACATCGATGCTGAAAGAGTACACGGCTATGCCTGCCCGCCAATATCGGCCCGGCGATATGCGAGATGATTTGGAACTGTTGATAACCAACCGCTTCTCGAACGAGCTGGCCACCAATTACGGCTATCGTATCTATGATGAGAGCGGCCGTGTGGTGCATGAATATGATGGCGGTTTTGAGAATGCTCCGGTCTATTGGAATGGGGCTGTGTATCAAGCCTCTGCCGCTCATGCTAATCCGGAGTTGACCTACATTTTCACAGCAGGGATGACTGAACCAACTTCCTATACTATAGTCCACGGCCTGCGTGAAGGCGTGAGTGGAGACCCATATCCTCAGAATGATACTATTAGGTTTACGCAAGTGTTTGATAATTACTATGCCTACGATGATGGGACTGCTGAGAATGGATATGGTATTACATCCACTATGCCAAAAGTAAAGTTGGCTTGCCGTTTCGACTTGGCGGAAGCAGACACACTGACTGCGGTGAATCTGTATTTTAATAGAACCTACCACAGCCAGAATGAGGATATTAGGTTTTTTATTACCGTGTGGGACGATGCCAATGGTCGGCCTGGCAACATTATCTACAAGGATCAGGGAAGGCGCAAGCCACAGTTCATTGGGTTGAACAATTATGTGCGCTATGTGCTTGAAGAACCGTTAGTTTGCAATGGAACCATATATGTCGGACTAGAGCAGGCCACGGCAGATTTCCTAAACCTTGGATTTGATAGGAACACAGATGCATCAAGTAGGATTTTCTTCCTTGCCGGGAGCGAATGGCAGACCAGCATACTACAAGGCTCGCTGATGCTCCGTCCTTATTTCGGCCATCAGGCCACTCTGGGGTTGCGGGATGTTGTGACGGAGAATCCTGCCAGTGTAGAGGTGAGAGAAAATAAGATAATTGTGACGCAGAATCGCAATGAGTCTGTGGCAATATATGACGGCATGGGTCGTTGCGTATTCGCTGTAGATAAGCAGAATAATGTTGAAACTCAGGCTTTGCCGCATGGTATATATTTGGTGAAAATAGGCAATAAGCCTGCTAAAAAGGTAATCATTTTATGACAACAGATATGGAAGAACTACATTCTCAAGGCGAGGCTGAACTGTATGAACATCACCGCATAACCGTCGATAAGGGGCAGGAAATGCTGCGCCTTGACAAATATTTGCAAATGCGGTTGGAGGGTGTTTCTCGCACCAAAATCCAGGCGGCTACGAAAGCCGGCTGCGTGTTGGTCAACGACAAGCCGACCAAGTCCAACTATAAGGTAAAACCATTAGATGTTATTTCGGTATTGTTGCCCGAACCGCCGCATGAATTTGAGATACTTCCGGAACCCGTGCCGTTAAATATCGTATATGAGGATGAGGATGTACTGGTGGTAGACAAGCAGCCTGGATTGGTAGTGCACCCGGGTTATGGCAATTTTACCGGCACGCTGTTGAACGGCTTGTTCTATTATTTTCAGGACAAGAAGGCCAAAAATGGTGATCCAATTGTACCCTATCTGGTGCACCGTATCGATAAGGATACTTCTGGTCTGCTGTTGATTGCCAAAAACGAAGAGTCTCAGGTAGTGCTGGCCAAGCAGTTTTTCGACCATACTATTGAACGCAAGTATAACGCGCTGGTATGGGGTGGATTTGATGAAGACTACGGCACCATAATCGGCAACCTGGAGCGTGCGCCTCAGGACCGCCGAATTATGCATGTGACCGATGATCCCGAGCGAGGCAAACATGCTGTTACACACTGGCGTGTGCTGGAACGTTTTGGCTATGTCACCCTGGTAGAATGTGTGTTGGAGACGGGTAGAACTCATCAGATCCGAGCCCACATGCAGCATATCGGTCATCCGTTGTTCAACGATGCCGCCTATGGCGGTGACCGTATTCTGAAGGGTACCACTTTCTCCAAATACAAGCAGTTCGTTGAGAATTGCTTCTCGTTGTTGCCCCGCCAGGCACTCCATGCCTTGATACTTGGCTTTGATCATCCCACAACGGGCAAGCACATGCATTTCGAAAGTCCTATGCCTCAGGACATGAGTGCTGCATTGGAGAAGTGGCGTGCGTATTCTTATAATTCAAGTTCAATCGAATAAACTGGTAGCGATGGAATTGGCAAGAATGCGACGAACCGAAGTAAGGCAGTGTGCTGAGTTGGCTGCGAGGGCGTTCCATACCTACGATTATTTTACTCTCTTTTTTGAGGATGCCGAGGTGAGGATGCGCTATTTGCAAACCATCATAGCCTCGGAGTTTCGTGCCAATTATCGGTCAGCCAACTTGTTGGTGTTGAAAGATAATGGTCGCATCGTAGCTGTTGCGCAATTGCATGCACCGGATTACAAAAAACCTTCAGATTTGAAATACCTGCTGAGCGGATTTACAAAAATATACCGCATGGCAGACAATCAGACCATCGATAATTGGCTGGCCATGGATGCCGATGTGGCAAAGCCTTGTCATGAGATGGAGAAGGATGCATGGTACTTGAGCTCGTTGGTTGTCGATCCCCAGTGCCAACACCAGCATTATGGCAGGCGGATGATTGAGGAGAAGTTGGTACCGTTTATCAAGCAGCGAGGTGGTAGCCGGTTGGCACTCTTTACCAATGCTGAAGGGAATTGCAAGTTCTATGAGTCGCTCGGTTTTGTGCAGTTTCATTCCACCACAATAGCGTATGGAGGGAAGATTATGGGCAGCTGGAGCTATGTGAAAAATATTTAAGTTAAAGTTATGGCAGATAATTATTTGGAAAAGAGATACGAAGAAGTGTTCGGCGGTGGCCGTACCAAAGTGAAAAGAGTGGGTCACACCTTGGATGAACTGTTGCTGAAGAATAGGAGTCAGCGCGGCTATCTGAAAGACTATGTGGTTAAGCGAGAAGAACTGGAACGTATTGTGGGAGTGTGCAGTAAGATTCCGTCGGCTCGCAACCAGCAGGTACTTCGTTTCCGTCTGGTTACCAGGGACACTGGTGCAGAAAAGGTGTTGCGTAATATCAAAATGGGCGCAGCCCTGCCCGAATTGCATCTTCCATTCCCCGGCACTGAGCCAGAGGCGTTTGTCGTAGTAATGAGTACCATGGAAGAAAACCGAATGGTGATGGTGGATCTGGGTATGGCACTGCAGAGCATGTTGTTGAAGGCTGTGGAGATGGGGTTGAATGGCTTGGTGATAGGTGCATTCAATCCTGCCAAGATTGCCGAGGAACTAGACCTGCCCTACAATCCGCTAATGGTGCTGGCTATAGGCAAGGGTATCGAAAAGATAGAACTGACAACTATTTCTCCGGACGAGAGCCATGCCTACTACCGTGAGAATGGAGTTCACTATGTGCCTAAAGTGGCGGCCAAAGACTTGATTGTCTAGTCTGCCACGGCCATATATTAATGAACAATATATAATAACGTAATAGTTATTTGTAATATCAATGACTGAAACAATCAATCCTATAACGGCACTGCATCGCCAGGTAGAGCTCTTGCAAAAGGAAATGAACTATGAGCGAGAGACTTATGCCCGCTCGTTGACCACCGATCGTATTGGCAGCCGGGTGCAGGAACCTGGGTGCCGGTATCCTATCAGCCTGGGGTCTAGCGAGTATAATGCTTTGGAACAGTTAGTGTTGACGATTTCCTACGAGGTGGCAGACGACGAGACTGATAGCGATTTCGAACCGGGCAAGCCGGTGAGTTTCTTCTATCTAAGTGCTGATGGCCAGGAGGTGAAGGAACTGCCCCACCAGTGCTATGTGGAGCAGGCCGAGGTGGGAGTGATGGCCATATCGGTGCCGGGCAAGAGCGCAGTGCAGTCGATTCGCGCCTTGGCTGAAAACCATCTGTTGGGTGTGCAGATTGGTATTGATACCACTAGTTATAGGGTGATGCTTGAGGCGTTGAGCACCGCCATGCGCAGTGATAATGAGAAATTTGTACATTTGCGCGATACTTTGATAGGCGCTGTTAAACCCGCCTTCCGCCAATTGCCACGGCTCTCGTTCCCTTGGCTGAATATCAGTCAGCAAGATGCTGTGCAAAAGGTTGTTGAGGCACAAGAAGTGGCCATTGTTCATGGCCCTCCGGGTACCGGAAAGACAACCACGCTGGTGGAAGCGATCATTGAGACCTTGCAGCGCGAGACCCAGGTGATGGTGTGTGCTCCAAGCAATGCCGCTGTTGACTGGATTAGCGAACAGCTATCGCGTCGTGGGGTGAATGTGCTGAGAGTGGGTAATCCACTCAGAATGAGTACGGAAATGCTTGACTGCAGCTATGAGCGCCGATATGCGGCCCATCCCGATTACAGCGAACTTTGGAGCATTCGCAAAGCTTTGCGCGAGGGCAGGGGAGGCGAAGGCAAGTCGAGAGAGAAACAAGCTCGCCTGGCCAAGATGCGCGATCGCGCTACTGAACTGGAAATCAAGATTCAGTACGATCTTTTCGACCAGGCCCGCGTAGTGGCATGCACCCTGATAGGCAGCAACTACTATATTTTGGAGCATAAGCATTTCTCAACACTTTTCATCGACGAGGCTGCGCAGGCCCTGGAGCCAGCCTGCTGGGCTGCCATACTGAAGTGCGACCGCGTAGTGTTCAGTGGCGACTACCAGCAACTGCCCCCAACAATCAAATGTCTGGAGGCTGCCCGGGGAGGTTTGGAACAAACCTTGATGCAGAAGGTGGCCGGCAGAAAGCCGGAATGCGTATCGTTGCTGACCACACAGTACCGTATGCATAAAGATATCATGGGGTTCTCGTCCAAGTGGTTCTACCACAATCAGCTGGAGGCGGCCCCGGAGGTGGCCGACCGGCTAGTGTCGCCGCTAGACACACCGCTGATGTGGATTGACACCTCGCAGTGCGGTTTTGGCGAGAAGGAGAGCAAGACTTTGAGTCGCAGCAATGCCGAGGAAGCCCGCCTGCTGATACACACACTGCGCGACTATGTGGAGATGATTGGCATGGAAAAGGTTCAGAACGAGCGTGTTGACTTTGGCATTATCTCGCCCTATCGCGCCCAGGTGCGGTTGATTAGGAAGTTGTTGAAATGGCAGAAATTCTTCCGCTCTTTGCGCCGCCAAATCACGGTGAATAGTGTCGACGGTTTCCAAGGCCAGGAGCGCGACGTGATAATTATCAGCATGGTGCGTGATAATGAAAATGGCAATATCGGATTTCTGCGAGATCTGCGGCGAATGAATGTGGCCATCACTCGCGCTCGCATGAAGTTGATAATTCTTGGCAATGCCGAGACCTTGGCAAAGCACCGTTTTTATGGTCAGTTTATAGAATATGTTAAAAATCATGGCGACTTTGTCGTCCTCCCACCACCGGAGTCCAAAGAGGGCTGAAACACCCCTGAAACCCCGCTTTAGGGCCTAATTCTGGGACGGGTCTTCAACGGGTCTTCAACGGGAGAAGAACGGGAGTGGGGCGAAACTGGCCAAATGGCAGTTTAGGGTTGCTGATTCTGGCAGTGTGAAGCGGCTGAAATGTTAAAAAATTGGTGGTGTGAGAAAAAATGTGTAAATTTGCAAATTGAATAGAAGTTGAATTATTAATATTAATAAAACTCAAAGTCATGAAAAAAATTCTACTTGTTGCAGCCATGCTGCTCACTATGTTTGCGGTTAAAGCGCAGACTAACATTCAGGAAATGTATGATTTCAACCGTGGCCATTTCACTACCACTCTTGAGATGTTTAAGAGCGACCCTTGGGGTAGTACATTCTTCTTTACCGACATTTATCATACCAATGTGGGTGTTCCGGCTCCTACCGATTTCTACACCGAGATAGCCCGCAGTCTTAATTTCTGGCATACTACGGCTTTGAAAGATTTAAGTCTGCATGTAGAGTGGAATGGCGGTATTGGTATCTTCAACAATGGTATTGGCATTAGCGGCTATGCCGTCAACAATGCTTGGCTCTATGGTGTGGAATATTGCTTCCACAATGCCAACTTTTCCAAGACGCTGACCCTTGAGGCTATGTATAAAGATATTCGCGGCGGCAGCAGCAAGGTGCCTCTGCAGCTGACTGCTGTTTGGGGTCTGACCAATATCTTTGGCGTGAAAGGTCTTGATTTCTCGGGCTTTGCTGATTTCTGGTGGGAAGACCAGGCTGCTATCAGTACCAGCACTGTGTTCCTGACCGAACCCCAGTTGTGGTACAATGTTGGCCAGCACTTTGCTTGCAACAACCTGATGGTTGGTGGCGAAGTGGAAATCAGCAACAACTTTGCCGGTTTCGAAGGCTGGGCCGTGCGTCCGTGCCTGGGTATTAAATGGGCTTTCTAACAACTAATTGTATTGTCTTATGTTGAAGAAACTTTTTGGATTCGATTCCGCACAACATAAAATCAGAACCGAGATTATTGCCGGTATTACCACCTTTTTGACGATGGCGTATATCCTGGCAGTTAACCCGGGAATTTTCAGTGCTTTGGCTGACCAGGGCATGCCCACTAACGCTGTGTTCACTGCCACAGCTTTGGCCGCCATCATCGGTACGCTGATCATGGCGGTATGGGCCAAAAAGCCTTTTGGCCTGGCTCCGGGCATGGGTCTGAATGCCTTCTTTGTGTACACCGTCTGCTTGGGCATGGGCTACAGCTGGCAGTTCGCACTGACGGCTATTTTGATTGAAGGTTTTGTGTTTATCTTGTTGTCTGTCTTCAAGGTACGCGAACTGATTGTTGACTCCATCCCCAATGGACTGAAGGCTGCCATTAGTGTGGGTATAGGCTTGTATATTGCCTTTATCGGTTTGAAGAGTGCTGGCATCATCGTGGCAAGCGACGCCACATTCGTCACCCTCTTCGACTTGACCGACCGCGCTGGTTTGCTGGGCCTTATCGGCATCTTCATCACTGGGCTGCTGGTGGTGCTGGATGTCAAGGGCGGCATTCTTTGGGGAATTTTGGCCACCACTTTGATTGGTATTCCCATGGGAGTGACCAACTTCAACGGTGTGGCTTCGGTGCCGCCTAGCATTGCTCCAATCTTCTTCCAATTCCAATGGAATCAAATATTTACATGGGATATGCTAATCGTGGTGTGCACTTTCTTGTTCATTGACATGTTCGACACCATCGGCACGGTTGTGGGTGTTTCGATGAAGGCCGGCATGATTGACGAGAATGGCAAGATTGACAAAATTGGCCGGATCTTACTGGCTGACGCTGTGGCAACTACGGCTGGTTCTTGCCTGGGTGCTTCTACCACCACCACCTACATCGAGAGTGCTGCGGGTGTTGGCGAAGGTGGTCGCACCGGCCTGACTGCCTTTGTTATCGCCTGTTGCTTTGCTTTGGCTCTGTTTTTCAGCCCCTTGTTCTTGGCTATCCCTGCTGCGGCCACAGGCCCTGCGCTGGTGATTGTGGGCGTGATGATGTGCTCTAGCATCACCAAGATTGAGTGGAACAACTATAGTGAAGCTATTCCCGCTTTCGTCACTATGCTGCTGATGCCGTTGTGCTACAGCATCTCAGAGGGCATTATGATTGGAGTTATCGTTTATGTGTTGATGAATGCATTCAGTGGCAAGGCTAATCTGCAGAAAATCAGCGTAACAATGTGGGTGTTGGCGGCGCTTTTCGTTATCCGTTATTTGATGAATGGATTGCGTGCAGCCGGCCTATTCTAAATTGTATTGGGCATTAAGGTCCCGCGCTAGGTGCGGGGCCTTGTGCCCTTTTTATAATAATTACATTTTGATATTATGGCATTAGTGAAACCTCCATACTTGAAGGAAGGCGATAAGATTGCTATCGCAGCTCCGGCTCGCAAGGTGAGCTGTGCCGAGTTGGCCCCGGCGGTCGCTCTATTTGAAGCGTGGGGCTTGGAGGTTGTTCTGCCAGACCATCTTTTTGATACTGAAAACCAGTTCGCCGGTGCCGATGAGGTGCGGGCGGATTTGATGCAGCAACTCCTGGATGATGCTGAAATAAAGGCAGTTGTTTGTGCTAGAGGTGGATACGGAACGGTTCGGATTATTGATAAGCTTGACTTCTCAGCTTTCGAGAAAAGGCCGAAATGGATTGTGGGTTACAGCGATGTGACGGTCTTGCACAGCCATGTGCACACGAACTGCGGTGTTGAAACCCTTCATGCCACGATGCCGATCAACATACCCGCCGATGCGAGAGAGTCGCACTATCCTGCCACCGAAACGCTGCGTAAGGCATTGTTTGGCGAGAAGTTGGCTTATGATAGGCCTGGCTCTGTATTGGACCGGTGTGGTTGTGCGAAAGGGGTGCTGGTGGGTGGAAATTTGTCGATGCTATATAGCATGTGCGGCTCTGCAAGTGCCATTGATACTGAGGGTAAGGTGCTGTTTATTGAGGATTTGGACGAATATCTCTACCATATCGACCGCATGATGCAAAATTTGAAGCGCAACGGCATGCTACAAGGGCTGGCAGGTCTGGTTGTGGGGCAGTTGAGCGATATGCATGACAACACGATACCCTTTGGTTCCACGGCAGCAGAAATCGTGCTGGATGCCGTGAAGGGATATGATTATCCGGTCTGCTTTGATTTCCCTTCAGGCCATAATGGCACCGACAATCATGCCTTGGTTTTGGGCAGAGAAGTGGAACTGAAAGTAGGGGAGAACACACTCCTGGAATTTGACATTTGACATTAGGTTAAGCAAAGTTTTTTTTTGTTATCAAAAAAAATGTTGTATCTTTGCATTTTTAATTGCAACCCATTATGCTGTTGATATATGTCCCGAAATTGACCAATCGTTTAGGCTACACAATCAATGTGGTCATGCGTGACATACTCCGCACAGAGTTTACTATTACTACTGATATTGAGCGTTTTGAGAGCTATGACGGGCCTCGGTTGTGTTATGGTTTTGAGCATTTGGGTGGTGCGGCGACTCCTTTTTTTAAGTCGGTACAATTATTGTTCGACACTTTTATTGAAAATCAGGATTGTCACTATTTTGAGTTGGATGGCACTCCGGCATTATATCCGGTTTTCGGCCGCGATGTGGCGTTGCCTTTTGACGCATTTGCGGCCATATTCTTCATGCTTTCGCGCTATGAGGAGTATCTGCCCCATCGCAAAGATGAGCATGGGCGATACCAGGCCTCGGAGAGTATTGCCTATAAGTGCGGCTTTTTGCAAAAGCCTGTTGTCGACCAATGGGCGCTGATGATAAAAGACGCCCTGTTGCAGTTCTATCCCGATCTCACGTTTAAGAAAAGAACTTTTGTGTTTCAGCAAACCGTTGATATTGATGCCGCTTATTGCTATCGCAATAAAGGATTTCTGCGCTCGTGCATGTGCTTTTTACGCGATTTTGCGGTTCGTGACATCGACTCGGTTCGCCATAGATGGAATGCTATCAAAGGTAAGGAGGTTGACCCCTTTGATACATTTGATTATATAATTGAACAAAACGAGAAGTATAAGCTCCGAAAGCAGTTGCTGTTTTTTGTGTTGCTGAGTGATTATGACGAGTTCGACAAGCCTTCGCCATTCTATAACAGCAATTTCAGGGCATTGATCCGCCATATTGGCGATTATGCCAAGGTAGGCATCCACGGCTCCTATTTCTCATCCGACGACGCCGATAAGATGGATGTTGAACGTCGGCGACTGACTGATATTCTGCGCCGTACGATTGTACGAAACAGATTCCATTTCTTGAGGTTCTCGCTGCCCCAGTCGTTTCGCAATTTGGAACGAATTGGTATTCGCCATGACTATTCGATGGGATATGCCGATGTGCCAGGATTTCGCAATGGGACTTGCTCTATTGTCCCGATTTTCGACATCAGCCAGAATCAGGAATTGGATGTGCGGCTGCATCCATTTGTTGCCATGGACACCACTTTCCATACCCACATGGGCGTATCGCCAGAGGAGGCCATCCGCCAGTACCATCAGTTGATAGATAATGTTTTCGAGGTGAATGGCACTTTCAGTTGCATTTTCCACAACCAGAATCTATGCGAGGCCTTTGGTTGGGAAGGATGGCGAGATGTGTATGAAGATGTGTTGCGCTATGCTGCAAGCAAGATGGCGTTAAATAAAGAATAATATATTGTTATGATTAATTATAAAGAAAAACTTCACGATATTAAGGCCTTTGTGTTCGATTTTGATGGTGTGATGACCGATGGCAGTGTGTGGACTTATGCTGATAATGAGACTGTAAGATGTGGAAATGTGAAAGACGGTTTTGCTCTGCAGTATGCAGTTAAGAAAGGTTACATCATTGCGGTTATCTCAGGCGCAACCTCGGCCAGTATCGACAATCGGATGCATGCTGTTGGGGTCACTCAGTGCTATACGGGTTGCCACGACAAAATTGAGACCTATCGTAAGTTTCTCGAAGATAATGGATTGAAGGAGAACCAGGTGGTTGTCATGGGTGACGATATTCCTGATTTCCAAATGCTGTCGTATTGCGGAGTGGCCACTTGCCCTGCCGATGCGGCTGTGGAAATCAAGGAAATATGCGACTATGTGTCCATATTCCCAGGTGGTAGAGGCTGTGTTCGCGATATTATTGAACAAACATTGCGTCTCCATGGCAATTGGTTCAATCCGGAAAACGAAAAGCACGAAGCTCTTAAATGGTAATATTCATTAAATACTAATTGTTATAAAAAAGATTCTGTTTATATTGATGATGGTACCGCTGGTCTTACAAGGTAGGGCCCAGAATGGTGCTGATGGTGTGGCGCAAGATTCGTCTACTCGGCATGCAAGTGTGTCAATGTTAGGTACTTATTATGCCGATAGATTTGTGGGTCGTCGCACTTCTAGTGGTGATGTCTTTCGCCAGAATCAGTACACCGCGGCTCACCGTTCCTATGCTTTTGGTACTTATTTGCTGGTTCAATATCCCAAGACCGAGTTGTCAATTGTTGTAAAGGTTAACGATCGTTGCCCAAGGTCCAACATATTGGATATGACTAAGATTGCGGCTTATTCGATTGGCATTAGAGGTTCGGGTACGGTAAACGTGACGCAGCTCGATCCCGAGACCGGATATGTGCTTTGGGCTAACCAGGACACAACTTGGATGACCCGGGAAGAGTATCTCTCTTTCGGCGACAAAAGCAAGGTTAAGCGTATATCTCCCTATCCGTTAGGCAACAAATCTGATGTTGCCAGCGCGGAGCAGCGTAAGAGCCCAGCCAAACCAGCTCCGACAAAAAAGACTAACACGTCAAAGTTGATAACCAATCCACCAGAGCAGAAGGCGGAAGGATTGCAACCGCCAGAACCTGAGGTGGATACAGCTGCTGTCAAGCCGGTGTACAATGGTCCGCTTTATGATATCGAACTGTGTACTGTCGTGTCGCAGAATGTTGCAAATCTTGAGGTTGGCAGGCTTCCTAAAGAGTTACAGGACAAAATCCTCTTTGAGCAGAATAGGCAGAACCGCGAGGTGACAATCATTCTAGAACTTGCCGCCAGCCGTAGTCACGTGGTGCGAACCCAGGCGATGATAATTGACCTCTTCCCTGAGGCTTGTGTCATCCCCCATCAGGGCCAATGATGGTATGTGTGGAAGCGGGTCTGCAGCGGGCCTACAGCGGGCTCTCAATGGGTCTTCAAAAACCCGTCAAAGTGCCGTTTTGCGGACTCTGCAAAAATAAAAAAGTAAAAAAATAAAAAAAAAAACATCAAATGTAAATAATTATTGTTATCTTTGCAAGTCTAAATCTGGATAGTCTTTTCGAAGGAAGAGGTGTCGAGGTTTGCATTTATTAAGTAGAATATTAAATAGTTACATGATATTAAAATGAGTGTTCACATGAGAATCAAGCTATGCAAGAAACTGTCACTTTTAGTGATGGTGTTGGGATTTTCGTGTGTTGCCATGGCCCAACAGGAGCCTCAATTCTCTCAGTATATGTTCAACAGGATGTCTTATAATCCTGGCTATGCTGGCAGCTCTGGCTCTATCTGCGCAACCGCTATGTACAGAAACCAGTGGATGGGTTTCAAACTTGATGCTCCCACTGGCGGATCAGAGGCAGGTTCTACCCCTACCGACTACCTTTTTACCTTCGATATGCCGGTGAAATTCCTCCATGGTGGTTTGGGTTTGACTGTTGTGAAAGATGCCATCGGCTACCACGATAATGTCGATGTCGCTCTTGACTACGCTTTCAGAATGTTTTGGGGCGAGGGTAACCTCTCCGCCGGTGCAGAATTGAGCCTGCACAATGATAATTTTGATTTGAGCAACCTCCATGGTAATGATCCATCGGATCCTCTTATCAATGGCCAGAAAGCTTCGGCCATGCTGATTGACGGTTCTGTTGGTCTGTATTATCAGGTTCCCGGCAGATATTATCTGGGCCTTTCTGTAAAGAATATACTAGGTGCGCATAGTGATGAAATTAATTTCACCAATGCTCGCACCGTGTATGCAATGGGCGGTTACGACTACACTCCGTCTAATGCTCCTTCGATTCGTATTAAACCTTCTTTCTTGTTGAAAACTGCCAACTTCAGTTATTTCCAAGCCGATTTGTCCTGCCTGCTTGATTATCAGAATGCTTTTTGGGGCGGCTTGGGTTATCGTGTCCAAGATGCTATTTATGTCATGGCAGGTGTTCACATGAAGAAGTTCCGTATCGGCGTTTCTTATGATATCACTACCAGTGCTATTGGTGGTCCTTTCAAGGGAGGTCGCAGCTTTGGCTCGCTGGAACTCTATATGCGTTTCTGCTTCAAGCCCGTTATCCCGAAGAAGCCGGACACTAGATATCGCAACACCATCTGGCTTGAATAGCCTGATAAAAATATTTAAAAGCGAAACAAATATCACAAAGTTACGTTATAAAATATAATAGTACTGCTTGTATCTGCCTCGGCAACGAGGGACACATATATTAGATTAAACAAAAATAGTAATAATATGAAAAAGTTATTTTTCTTGCTCGCAGCTTCAGCAGTAATCTTCTGCGGTTGCTCCCCGAAATCCTCCAACGGTGAATTGACCGGTGTGTTGGATCGTAACCAATTTGAGGATATCGACCTCAAGGGTATGGTATTCGTCAATCAGGGCAATTTCAGTATGGGCGCTGGTGTTCAGAACAACACCTACGGCGTTACATCTCAGCCCCGCACCATGCAGGTTTCCTCCTTCTTCATGGATGAGACCGAAATCACCAACAATGAGTATCGCCAGTTCGTTGCTTGGGTTACCGATTCTATTGTCCGTAAGATGCTTGCTGATAATGGTATGGACGGTTACCTCATCGAAGAAAACGAATATGGTGAACCTCTTGACCCACCAAACGTAAACTACAAGACTAAGATCAAATGGGACGATGCCACCACTCGTGAGGCTCTCACCGATCTTTATGTCGCTGAAAAAGACAGATACTTCGGCCGTCGCGAAATCGATGCATCCAAACTCAACTATGAGTATTTCTGGATTGACTACGCCGATGCTTCCCGTAAAGAGGCTAGCGCTCAGAATAAGGAAGAACATCGCGGTACCCTTTACACCGCACGTCCCCGCGGTTTGAACAATCGTACCATCTTCGTTCACAAGGAAAGAGTCAATGTCTACCCCGACACTCTCTGCTGGGTCCATGACTACACGTATTCTATGAACGATGACTTCACCCGCAACTATTTCTGTTCCGCCGCTTATGACAACTATCCTGTTGTTGGTGTCAGCTGGCTTCAGGCTAAGGCTTTCTGCATCTGGCGCAGCAAATTCCTCAACGACTATCTCGCCGACATCAACTATGAGCACATGAATGACTTCCGTCTCCCCACCGAGGCTGAATGGGAGTTCGCTGCTCGTGGCGGTATTGCTGCTGAGAGCTATCCTTGGGGCGGTCCCTATGTCCGCAATCCTAATGGTTGCTTCCTCGCCAACTATGAGCCCCTCCGTGGTGCTTATGATGACGATGGTGGTGTCCGCACTCTCGTTGTTGGCCACTATGCTCCTAACGATTATGGTCTGTATGATATGGCCGGTAACGTTTCCGAGTGGTGTGCCGATGCTTATAACGAGTCCACATATATCGTAGCCAATGCTCTTTCTCCCTACTACAACTACAATGCCCAGGAGAGCGATCCTCTGGCCATGAAACGTAAGGTTGTCCGTGGTGGTAGCTGGAAAGACCAGAAATACTACATCCAAGTCCAGACTCGTACTTACGAGTTCCAGGATACCAGCAAGTGCTATATTGGTTTCCGTTGTGTCCAGCCTTATCTTGGTCGTGTTAAAGGCGATAACCTCAAGACAGCTTCTAACGTATATTAATTCTTAATATTTGCACACTTTTCACAAACTAAATACATTTATAATTAAGCAATTAAAAAAGTCACATTATGAGTTGGTTAGATAATTTAGTACGCAGTAAAGGATATAAAAACTTCATGGCCAAGCTTTATGGTTGGGGTGCAGCTGTCGTTATCGTTGGTGCATTGTTCAAGATCAACCACTGGCCTGGTGGTACCATCATGCTGATTATCGGTATGGGTGTTGAGACCATCATCTTCTTCCTTTCCGCTTTCGAACCTCCCCACGTAGAGTTTGACTGGACGCTCGTTTATCCTCAGCTGGCTGGTATCCCCGAAGGCGAGGAAATGTTAGAAGGTACTGCTACCAATAAAGTTGATAGCCTTGTTTCCAACCAAGCTGATACACTTCCTGTAGCAAACGATCCTCTTACCCAGCGTCTTGATCAGATGCTTGAAGAGGCAAATATCACTCCTGAGCTTATCGAGCGCCTCGGCGATGGTATGAAAAACCTTGCCCAGAGCGCAGAGGGTATGACCGGCATTGCTTCTGCTGCCGCTTCTACTGATAAGTTCGTCGCTAGCCTTGATGGCGCTGCTGAGGCTGTTGATAATATGAAACATGCTTCCGAAGCCGTTAGCGCCCTCACCACTATCTATCAGGAGACCGCTCAGGCTCTCACCAGTGGTGATGCTTCTTATGCCGACGAGATGAAGAAACTTGCTGGCAGCCTCGCTTCTGTCAATGCTATGTATGAGATGCAGCTCCAGACCTCTACCAGCCAGCTCGAGGCTACTAAGGAGGTTGAGGAACGCATCCAGGCCATGATGGTTAACTTTGCCAATTCCGCTGACGGAGTACTCAAATACAAAGAGCAGGTCGACGCTCTCTCCCGCAAGGTTGCTGAGCTCAATAATGTATATGGCAACATGCTTGCCGCTATGCAGACCCGTCTCTAATAGACTACAATTATTAGTTACCGTAAATAATTACTAATTAGAAATCTAAAGTATGAGTGCTTCAAACTGTCCGGAAACCCCGCGACAAAAAATGATTCAGATGATGTACCTTGTGTACACCGCCATGTTGGCACTTAATGTGTCAGCAGAAGTTGTTGAGGGCTTCAAGACCGTAGGTAATGCCATGAACAAGTCCAACGAAAACATGGCCATTAAGCTCGAGGACACCTACGACAATTTTGAATCCGCTCTCCAAAACAATCCTGGTAAGGTCAGAGAAAAATATGACCAAGCTCAGGATATTAAGAAACTGTCCCAGGAGTTGGTTTATAGTATTGATACTATTACTTATAGCTTTATTGGCGAAATCGCCTCTAAGGCTGAAATCAGCATCCTTGATCCGAATGATAAAGATGCCAAGCCTTCCAAGCGTGTCATCCCTTTGAAGAACCCTGATGGTACTAAGAACTTCGATAGTATTGCTGAAGCTCTGAAAATCGGTGGCTTCAGCTGGATTCAGAAGTTGGACGATAACCATGCTGGTACTCACTATTTCCTTGGTAAAGCTGAGGGTGAAGAAGCCACCGAAGGCGCAGCCGTTGAAGTCAAGCAGAAGATTATTGCTTTCAAAAAGGCTGTTAAAGAAAAACTCGGTGCAGACTCTTCCCATGTCAAGCTTGGTTTGAATGTTGAAAGCTTCGCCCTTAATAAAGAAGGTAAACCCATGTCTTGGGAGCAGCTCAACTTCAACAACACAGTTGCTGGTGCCGCCCTCATTACCCTCACTCGTATGAAGGCTGAAGTCATGAATGCCGAATTTGACGCTGTTAACATGCTTTTCAAACAGGTTCGTTCCAACGACTTCTCCTTCGATAAAGTTGCTGTTATCGCTCGCGCTAACTCCTCTTATATTTTGAAGGGTGGTAAGTACGAACTTGTTGTCAACGTGGGTGCTTATGACTCTAAGGCCAAGTTCGAGGCAACTGTTGGCGGACAGCGCATGACTTCCAATGACTCTGGTGCTGTTGTTTACACTACCACTTGTAATGCAACTGGTCCTAAGACCATCACTGGTACTGTCTATGTGAAGAACGATAACGGCACTCAGAATTACGACTTCAAGCAGAGCTACTTTGTTGCCGAGCCTATGGCCGTATTCGAGTTGACTCAGATGAATGTCGTTTATGCTGGTATTGAGAATCCTGTAAAGATATCTGTTCCTGGTGCAGCAGCCCAGAACGTGGTTGTTTCTCTGCAGGATCCTTCTCAGGCATCCCTTTCTCCTGATCCTTCTGCTGGTGCTGGTCATTATATCATCACTCCTAAGGTCACTAAGGGCGAAATTCAGGTTAATGCTTCTATCAGAGATGGTAAGAATCTTCTTCCCATGGGTTCGACCAAATTCCGTGCACGCGCACTTCCCGATCCTAAAATCTATATTGGTAAGTACGAGCAGGGCAAGAGTATTCCTGTTGATGACCTCAAATCCCAGAAAGGTCCTCGTGTAGGCTTTGGTAGTGATTTCGCGTTCAAGATGAAACCGCCAACCATTATCAAGCAGACCATCGATATTACCAAGGTTAATGGTGCAACCGACCTTGAGAACCGTGGTCCTCAGTGGGGTGCTGACGTTCTCAGCTACATCCAGAAGGCTAAACCCGGCTGCAAGATTACCATCAGTCTCGATGTGTCCATGCCCGATGGTTCCAAGCGTAATATTAGTACCACTTATCGTATTTCTCGCTAATAATTAAAATTGAATATTATGAAAAAAGTATTGTTTGGCCTCAGCCTCATGCTTCTCACATTTGCTGGTATGTCTGTCAAGGCACAGAACATCCTCAATGCTGATGACGAAAACAACTTGAGTAATTTCTACTCTCGTACTTTGAATACCACCAAGCATGCCATGCCCTATCCTAGCATTCGTGAGAGCGATGTTGTTTGGGAACAGGTCATTTGGCGTACTATTGACTTCCGTGAGAAGTTCAATCAGTTCTTCTATTTCCCCAAGGGCGAAGATAGTCTTTTCAACAATCAGGGTCGTATCAACCTTGCTTATCTTGTCTATCGCAATGCTGCCAATGGAGAATTCGAAGTCTTCGAGGACGATGAGTTGAAGACTCCTATTGACTGGGATTTCATGTACAGAAGACTCAATAAAGCCGATACCACTCTTACCGATCCTGTCTATGACGATTGGGGTGAGATTATCGACGAGGGTCACGACACTATCAAGTACAAAAGTTTCAACACCGATGATTACTATAAGATTCATATCAAAGAGTACTGGTATACCGACAAGCAGGATACCCGCATGAAGGTTCGCATTGTTGGTCTGGCACTTGTTGATGAGAACTGCAAGGAAATCGATGGCGAAATGGAGTGTAATCCTACCACTCGTTTCTGGATTCCTATGAACGATATGCGTGTCCGTAACATTTTTGCACGTCATAACGCTTATGACATCTACAATAACAGTGTAGAGAGAAGCTACGATGAGATCTTCATCTCTCGTTACTTCGATAGCTATATTACCCGTGCAACTAATGTCTACAATCGTGAGATTCATGACTATCTGACTGGTGAAGATGCTCTGCTCGAATCCGAGACTATCGAAGAGCGTATTTTCGACCTTGAGTCCGATATGTGGGAATACTAGTCTATCGTTCCTGAAAATGCTGAATTGATTTTCGATTTCGCAATAGTAAAGAGTTAAGAGTAAGTCCCATCTTATTCTTAACTCTTTTCATTTAATCTTTTTTACAATGCGTGTATTTAGAATAATTCTACCTTTGTTCTCATACATTTTTCTGTGTATGACTTCTATCTATGCGCAATATGTGGAGACCCAGCCGGCTGATTATTATCAGCGTACTATGACATGGGAGCAAAAACCTCAGGATTTAGGCTATGTGCGGGAAGCTGATGTCTATTGGAGTAAAACGCTGTGGCGTATAATCGATGTAAGAGAGAAAGAAAACCTGTATTTCTATTTCCCCACTGCGCCCGAAGGAATCCGCGGCCGTAAAAATTTAGCCTATGTTATCTGGGATGCCATCAATGCGGGTGAGATTGAAATCTTCGAAGACGATGAAATGAAGATTCCGCTTGATGCCCAACTTGTTGTGGACAGGGCCACTCGCAGCGATACCGTCCAGATGGAAGTATACGATGATTATGGCGAGGCTGATTATGAAACAGTCTTTGTGCCACATCACTTTTCGTCGGAGGATATTTACCAGTATGCGGTTAAGGAAGTGGTATATTTTGATCGTGCCCGCAGTGGAGTCCAAGTGCGCAAGATAGGCCTTGCCCCGATAGAGGAGAAATACAAAGTTATTGATGGCGAGACTGAGTACATGGGATCGCACACCCTCTTCTGGATTCCCATGCTTTCCTGGCCTGTTCGTGTTCTTTTCGCTAAGAAAGAGGCCTATACACAAGAAAATCTCGTGCATCTTCCCACTTGGGAATATGCTTTCAACTCGTTCATGTATACATCGTTCATTACGCGTATCGACAATGTCTACAATCGTGCCATTCATGAGTATCTTACTGGTATTGATGCCATGATTGAATCTGATCGTATCGAGGAAGAAATCATGAATATCTGCTCCGATATGTGGGAGTATTAAGGTATTAACTCACCTTGTCATTCTTTATGTTTAACGCAAACATCCTCGCCTGAGCGAACTTCTCAGCAACCATCTCCGCAAGATTTCTTCTTTAGGTCTCCAAGAAAGTCAAGTCCAAGGTCTAATGGAGAGAGTTCTCCGTAGCCTCGTGGTCACTGGTGCGGGCAGAAAGCCCAATTATATCCATAGCCCAGGGTAACGCCCTGGGACGGTGTCGGCATTTGATTCCGTATCGCCCTGAAAGGGCAAAAGTATGGAACATTAAGTGCGGATATATTTTGTTCAATAGATTGTGACATGTCGAATCATGTTATTCAAGGTGTTGTCGGGTTGTACTTATGCCCTTTCAGGGCGTTTGGTGTGGGTGGGGTCTCTGTTTCCCAGGGTGTCGCTGCGCTCTGCCCTGGGCTATGGACGCTGTGCGAATGCCCTTTCAGGGCGTTTGGAAGACGGGCTGAAAGCCCAATTTTTCCATAGCCCAGGGCAATGCTCTGGGTCGGTGTCGATATTTGTTTTCATCTCGCCCAGAAAGGGCAAAAGTATGGGGTCAATAGGTGCGGATATATTTTGCTTAATGATTGTGACATATCGAATTGTGTTATTCAAGGTGTTGTCGGGTTGTACTTATGCCCTTTCAGGGCGTTTGGTGTGGGTGGGGTCGCTGTTTCCCAGGGTGTCGCTGCGCTATACCCTGGGCTATGGATGCTGTGCGCTTGCCCTTTCAGGGCGTTTCCCATTTCTGGTTAGTCGTTTTGGTGTTATAGTTGATCATTTGTAGCACTTGTCACATCTTAAGAAAAGGTTTTACAAATCAACATGTGGGTTCCTTTAGTCAGTTATTATTTTCACTTTTCCGAGGTCGACACATGTGTTCTTAAGCAGTTTCGGATTCTTGATCTTGATGGACTGCAAACTGCTGCAACCATAGAAAGCATTATACCCAATCTCCGAAACAGAATCTGGGATGACGATGGACTGCAAACGACTGCAACCAAAGAAAGCATGATTCCCAATCTCCGTGACCGAATCGGGGATAACGATGGACTGCAAACTGCTACACCCACAGAAAGCCGAGTCTCTAATCTCCGTGACCGAATTGGGGATGACGATGGACAGCAAACTGCTGCAATCGCAGAAAGCACCCTGCCCAATCTCCGTGACCGAATCGGGGATGACTGTGTTTTTGCAGCCGGCAATCAACATGTTGCTTACAGTCTCAATAATGGCGTTACAATTGTTTCGGCTGTCGTATATCGGGTTGCTTTTATCAACAATGATAGACTGCAAACTACTGCAATCAGAGAAGGCTGAATCCAAAATCTCCGTGACTGAATCGGGGATGATGATGGACTGCAAACTGCTACACCCACAGAAAGCACTGTCCCCAATCCTCGTGACCGAATCGGGGATGGCGATGGACTGCAAACTGCTGCAACCATAGAAAGCAGATTCACCTATCTCCGTGACCGAATCGGGGATGACAGTATTTTTGCAACCTGCAACTAGGATGTTGCTTGCTGTCTCAATAATGGCGTTGCAGTTGTTTCGGCTGTCGTATTTCGGATTGTTCCTATCTGCAACGATGGACTGCAAATTGCTGCAACCAGAGAATGCATTCTCCCCAATCACTGTAACCGAATCTGGGATGACGATGGACTGCAAACTGCTGCAACCATCGAAAGCCCATTCCCCAATTCCAACCACTTGGTACTTTGCAATCTTGCGAGGGATGGAAATCTTGGCTGTCGGTTGGGAATATTCTTGCCAATCAGGGAGGTCAAATACATCCAAATCCGGTGCCACTATCCACACCTTTAACTTGTCATTTTCATCATATTTAAAATACAAGCAGTTGCCGTTTGTGAACTGGATGTGGAAGTCGGAGTTAGGGGTTATCACATAATCTAGAACCTCATCATTAGGCAGTATTTCAACATGATCCAAGTCTATCCCTGCATCCTTTAATAGTTGAGGATTGTTTATCTTGATAGACAGCAAACTACTGCAGCCAGCTAAAGCACCTTCCCCAATCTCCGTGACCGAATCGGAAATGATGATGGACTGCAAACTGCTGCAACCCTCGAAAGCACCCCTCCCAATCCTCGTGACCGAATCGGGGATGACAATGGACTGCAAACTGCTGCAACCATAGAAAGCAGCCACCAAAATCTTTGTGACCGAATCAGGGATGACGATGGACTGCAAACTGCTGCAATTCCAGAAAGCATAATTCCCAATTTCCGTGACTGAATCAGGGATGACAGTATTTCTGCAGCCGGCAATCAACTTGTTGCTTGCTGTCTCAATAATGGCGTTGCAATTGCTTCTGCTATCGTATTTAGGGTTGTTCTTATCAACAATGATGGATTGCAAGCTGCTGCAACCATTGAAAGCACTATACCCAATCACCGTGACCGAATCGGGGATGACGATGGACTGCAAACTGCTGCAACCAGAGAAAGCAGATTCATCAATCACCGTGACCGAATCGGGGATGACGATGGACTGCAAACTGCTGCAATCGCAGAAAGCATTATACCCAATCTCCGTGACCGAGTCTGGGATGACGATGGACTGCAAACTGCTGCAATCATTGAAAGCATAATACCCAATCATTGTAACCGAATCAGGAATGTCAATAGACTGCAAACTGCTGCAACCATTGAAAGCACTATACCCAATCACCGTGACCGAATCGGGGATGACGATGGACTGCAAACTGCTGCAATCAAAGAAAGCATATACCCCAATTCCAACCACTTGGTACTTTGCAATCTTGCGAGGGATGGCAATCTTGCCAGTGGGTCGAGCGTAAACTTGCCAATCAGGGATGTCCAACATGCCTAAAGCTGGTGCCACCACCCATACCTTTGAATTACCGTCTTCATCATATTTAAAATACAGGCAGTTGCCGTCTTTGAACTGGATGTGGAAGTCGGAGTTTTCGGTCTCCTCATTTATAACCACATAGGCTAGCTCTTCGGTTTTGGGCTTGCTGAGGTTGAAGAGGCGGAAGGAGAGGTGCTGGAGGGTCTTCTGGCTGAGGGCGGCAAGGAATTGGCTGGCAAGGGTGGCAAACTCTTTGTCATACATCAGCTGCTGGAGTTGGGTCCATATTTGGCTCTTTGACAAGTCGCGGTAGTCGTCGGCGGAGAACAATAGTCGGTCGGTGCCACCACAATGGGTATAGAACGCGGCATCCAAGGCTATGGCTTTGAGCGAGAGTGCCGTGGTGGCCAGGGCGAAGTCGTCGATGGTCTCGTCGAAGTCCTCTACGGTGCGCTCGGGGTGGGAAAAGTCGCGGGTGCCCAGGGTGGGCGACTGCTGCCCCTTCATGGCTGGCACAAACATGCCGTCGTAATCAACTAGGGTCAGCGAGCCATCGGGCCGCACAATCACATTGTCTGGCTTGATGTCGCCATGAGCCAGGGACTGAGATCGCAGCAATGCCGCCATACGGCAGAAACGATAACAGAGCCACTGCATCTTGACAGTGTCTTGATGATTCTCATGGATATATTGCTCCATGGTGACACCCTCCACCCAGTCCATCAGCAGCACAGGGAACTCGGTCTCATCGGTGCAAGAACTATCCACAAAAAGCTCTTTATCATAATATTGCACCGAAGTGATATAGGGCGAGTCCACAGCCGAGAGTTCCTCGGCAATCAGGCGGTAGGCCTCGGCACGGCCGGTCTGTTCCTCGGTGAAGCACTTGAGGGCATAGCATTTGCCCGACTCAGGGTCTTGCATCTTGAACACTACAGCAAAAGCACCGCTGCTGCGGTAGGGTTCGCCATGGGTATCCAGCACAGGACGCAGGTGCGACAACTGATCCAGGTTGTCTTCGGATGAAGCGATAGCTTGCAGATATTCAGTAATTAACGGATAGTTCATGCATATATTCCCTTTAAAAACGGCAATGCAAAGATACGAAAATTTTTCGATTATTCACACAATGATTATGACATATCAAATTGAGATATTCGAGACGTTGGATTAGGTTGTGTACTTATGCCCTTTCAGGGCGTTTGAGGTGGGGGGGCTCAATAATCCAGTTCCCCAGGGCGTTGCTACGCCTTGCCCTGGGCTATGTACGCCATGCTGTGGCCCTTTCAGGGCGTTTCATTGGAGGGTTGAAGGCCCAATTATTTCCATCTCTCGTGACAATGCCTTGGGGAAAAGTATTTTTTGGGGATTATACATTTTACATTTGTGGTTATTTTGTTTGTTCTCAATGTGATATGTGCGCAAAAATGTAAAATTTACATTTGATTTGTAAAATTTACATCGCTGGATGACAGGCCTAAATATAGTTAAAATGTATAATGGGTTTTACTTGTATGATTTTACAAAATCGGAATTAAAACTATTGGATATTAGATGTTTGACATCAAAAGTAAAATGTATAATCCATTTTTTTTCTGTTGCAAGTCCACATGTTTTTGGGTTTTGCTGAAAGCGTTTGGCATTTTACATTCTTAGGTCGTTCACAAATATGACTTCTTGCCACCCAAGCACTATCGCTCTGCCTCCGGTTTTGTGGACGGGGTTAGAACGGGCCTTCAACGGGCCTTCAACGGGAGTGAGGTGGTCCGCATTTTGCCAGGCTGAAGACAATTTGTTGTTATTCTCCGAAACCTTGTGGTTCGTTATGAGGGTTGTTTATTGTCTTGCCTTGGAGAAGCAGCTGGTCTTGCAGAAGTAGTAGGGGGTGGAGTAGAGGACGCGGTTGGAGCGGTCGGGGGTGATGAAGAGGTCGGCGCAAGCGATATCGGCTTTGTGGCTGAGTAATACGCCAAGAACCTCATCGAAAGTATAGCCGCTGAAGTGTACGGGACGCTCGATGAAGATGCTGAAACGCATCATCAGTTCCACCTCAAATCCGGTCCAGATGTTGTCGCGGTAGAAACTGAATGGTGCATTGTCGGAGAGGGTGGCTATCTCTAGCGGATGTCCTTTAAGATTGGCAAGTTCCTGCATTTCTGGCATATACACGGTATCCATCTTTGAACTGCACCAGCGAGCCATCATGGTGTCGAGTGTGCCGTCGGACTTGATTTGGATGATGAAGTCGTTGAACTGTTGGCACAAATTTTCGTCTTTCAGGTTAAAGGCGGCGGCGACGTCGAAGCCTCCGGGGAGGTTGAAGTCAATGGCCAGTCCGTGTTTTTCAAGGTTGAGGGTCATGAGTTGGACGGTGTCGGTAATGCCGCAGTCGGTGGCACCGTTCTTTACGGCGGCAATCAATTCGCTAGGCGTAGAAAATCTCATGAGGGTGATGTTGGGGAAGTTCTCGCTGTCGCTGAGCATCACATCCATCGTGCTGCCAGTCACGACGCCAACACTGTGTCCGTCCAGGTCTTCAAGATTGGTGTAACCTGCAACGGTTGCGGGCTCTTCGGTGGTCTCGTTGCAAGCGGAAAAACCGGCGAAAGCTATCAGTATGATTGCTAATGCAAGCAGTCTGGAGAGATGTAATTTGATATGATTCATGATGTTCTGCAATAAGTATGTCTATAATATTATTTCACAAAGATACGAACTTTTCTTGAATCATGCGAATAAATTTTTTGATTATCGCATATCGGTGACGAATGTACGGCATGCGCGTGTTTATGGGCTTGGTGGCTTAGGCGTCGTCGCAAAATAGTCGCAAGAGCAAGTAAGCAAAATGCGCGGTGTGAATTCGTTGTAACTCCGTTGATTCTACGGGGTAGGCCTGATTGGGGAGCGGATCCACAAGGGGCTCATGGAGAATGTAGGGAGACTTCAAAATCTAGAATCTAGAATGGATTTTTGCAACAGTATGCACATTTGTGAGAAATCAATGTGTTATGTGATTCTATATTCTAGATTTATGGTCGCACCGATGTGAAATGCAGCTATCGATGGTGTGAATGTTGATGTGTTATCATTTGATTAACAGTTGTTTAGTGGCCTGTTCGTTGCGGGCGTCCAATGCCGGATGGTTTGGCGCAGATATAGAATCATGATGCTATATCTAGAATGCATTCTATGTCTATTGACCATTCAACTTCATTTTGATTCACGCATGGGAAGCCAACTTCTGCTATTTCACAAAAGAGGAGAATATTGAGGGTCTGTAGCTTGGTGTTATGTTGCAGACCCCAAGGTTGATTCGCACTTGCAATGAATGGTCTTTAGAAGATGGATTCGCTGGTTTCGGTGGTGAATAATTCTAGTGCCTTCATGCCTAAGATGCTGTTGCCTTTGGTGTTGAGGCGCGGACTCCATACGGCGATTGAGTAGCGCGAGGGGTGGATGGCCGCAATGCCGCCGCCCACACCACTTTTGCCAGGCAAGCCGACGAGGAATGAGAATTCGCCGGCCTCGTCGTAGAATCCGCAAGTCTGCATAATGGCGTTGATGCGTTTGACTTGCGACATGGTGAGTTGCACTCCGCCATGGGTGAAGGGCTGGTTGCTGCGGGCGAAAGAAAGGAAGGCTTGGGAAAGTTGTAGGCAGTTCATTTCGATAGAGCACATCTGGCAATAGAAACGCAGCACGTCGTTGATGTCGTTATTGATGTTGTGATGGTATTTCAGCAGGTTTGCAATGGCGGCATTCAGGTAGCCGGTGCTGAGCTTGGATTCATAAACGCGTGGGTTGTAGTTCACTTCATCGCTTTCGCAGAGCGCACGAACAAAGTCGAGAAATTGTTGCTGGGGATTGGCAAGGTGGCTGAGCAGCATGTCGGCAGTGACCAGCGCTCCGGCATTTATGAATGGGTTGCGCGGAATTCCGTGTTCGTATTCTAATTGTACTAGTGAGTTGAATGCTGATCCAGAGGGTTCTACGCCAATGCGTTTCCACAAATCATTGCCTTCCAGGCTCAGTGCCATGACCAATGAGAAAACCTTGGATATGCTCTGGATGGAGAAAGGTGTCTGGGCGTTGCCAAGTTCATATTTCTCGCCGTTGGTGAGTGTGAGGCAGATGCCGAATTGGTCTGGGTTGACCTCGGCAAGTGCGGGTATGTAGTCGGCCTGTTTTCCCTCTTTGGCCCAGGGCTGAATCTGCTGGAATATGTGTTCGAGTATTTGTTGGTATTGCATAAGTTAGGTTTGTTAGTTCTCGTAGTATACGGAGCATCCGGCTTCGGTAGGATGGTCTATGATGGTGGCGGCGCTTGTCTCATGCCGTAGTTTCCAGGCTATTAAAATGTCGCCAGCGGCGGCAGAAATGAAAACCACACCCCAGATAATCAGCATGGCAGAGCCAACGCACAGGCCGATAACCCAAGGCACAAGGCCGAGTGCGATGAGTGGCATTAGCGCCCCCAAGAGATAGGCTTTGAGGGACAGAGGCTGCTTGCAGTGGCAATAAGGTGTCAGCATTTTCAGGATAATGCCAAAACTGACGTCTTTCCAGCCGTTGGGGCAGAAAAAAGCCCAGCTGATGCCATGGATGAGTTCGTGGACCAGAATTCCGGCAATCAAGGCGATGAAGAATATCAGTTGGTAGATGGGCTTGGCGATTTCGTGGAGCGAATCTTGCCAAGCGGCAAACCAGATGATTGCCGAAACCACAGCGACGGCTGCAAATAATACAAAGCTGAATATGTTGGCCTTGTATATATTGACGATGATTTTCTTTTCGGTCATTCTGCTGTGTTATTGCTTGTAAACCATGGCTATATGCGGAATGCCGTCGAGGATGAACGGCTCGGAAGTCTGGCGAAAACCGACCGATTCGTAGAACCCCTTGGCATACTCTTGCGCTTCGATAACGATGAGTTCGGCATGGAACTCTTCTGTGGCGGCCTGGATGGCGGCCAACATAATCTGCTTGCCATAACCTCGACCTCGCTCGGTGGTGATGACACGACCGATGGAAACTTCTCGCATGTGGGTTCCGGCCGGGCACACGCGGCATAGGGCCACAACTTTGTCGTCCTGGGTGAGCCAGAGGTGGATAGATGCCTGGTCGTCGCCGTCAAGGTCTTGGTATACACAGTTTTGCTCCACAACGAATACCTCGCTCCTTACGCGAAGCAGCTCGTAGAGCTCATCGGTTGTCAACTCTTTGAAGGTTTTCTTATGCAGTTGTAAGTCCATAGGTTGCGTTATTTCTTGCTGACTTTGGTGCTAAGAATCCGTATGTCTTGAAGTGGGCGATCGTTGGTGTCGGTTGCCGATGTTTGTATTTTTTCCACAATGTCCATTCCTTTAACCACTTCGCCAAAAACGGTATAGCTGGCATCGAGGTGCGGCGTTCCGGGGTTGTTGCGATAATATTCGCGCAGCTCGGGGGTGATGTGCTGGCCGCTGTAGGCATACATTCGGCTGTCGGCCATGTCGAGAAGCGAGTCGGTGGGGAAAGTTCTTCCGCAGACGATATAGAATTGATAGGCAGAGCTTTCCTTCTGGGGGTTGACATCGTCGCTTTCGCGAGCGGCAGCCAGGGCACCGCGTTTGTGGAAATGTTTGGGATAGCAGAATTCGGCGGGGATGGTTGGTTCAGCGCCCTCATTGCCAATGAATTCGCCGGGCGCTGCTTGTTTGCTGGTGGGGTCTCCGGCCTGGATCATGAAATCGCGAATGACTCGGTGGAATAATGTGGAGTCAAAATAGCCAGACTCGGCCTGTTGTACGAAATTGTCGCGGTGGAGCGGTGTGTCGTTGTAAAGCAGCACGGTGATGTCGCCTTCGGTAGTGCTGAGGGTAACTTCATACTGCTGTTCTGCCTCTGTTGGCGAAGGCTGCTGTCCGCAACTGAAAAACAGCACGCAACATAATGCAACTAAGTGCAACGTAATCTTTTTCATGCGTAGCGTATGTTATTTGATCCAGTAGATATAGTCTTCTTTGCGGGGCTTGGGCTCGGGGATGGGGGCATCTGCATAGCCTAAGGCCAGATGGCCGATGCCGATATAGTCGCCCTCGATGCCGAGGTTGCGGAGGATTTGTTTGCCCTCTTCACTTTCAAATTCTTCTTTGGCACGGTGAATCCAGCAGGTGTTCAGTCCCAGTGAGTGGGCGGCTAACATCATGGTCTGCATGACGATAGGGCCGTCGTAGGCTGCGTTGGGGGATTCTTTGACCAGTACGATGAGCATGCAGGGTGCGCCGTAGAATGGGTCGGAATCTGCACCCATGACGGCGGCATTCATGCGGGAAATGCGGTCGCGCATCTCCTTGTTAGTCACGGCAATAATGATTGGATTCTGCATGCCACGGCTGGTGGGCGACCAAGTTCCTGCCTCGGCAATCTGCTGGATGGCGTCAGTGGATGGCATTTTGTTGGGGTCGAAACTGCGGCAGCTGCGGCGCTGCATGATGGTATTGATAACTTCGTTCATGATAGTTGTATTTTATTGTTGAGGATAGGTTGTAAATAATGTTGCGGCATCAATTGTTTTTCCAGTATTGAAAGATGGGGCAGTCTTCCTTCATGAAATCAGCAACTTCCAGGGCTGAGAACCCGATTTTTTTTATCCCGTTGCCGGTGGGAACATTGTTTTCCCGGATGTAGAATAGTGAATCGGGAGTGACAAGAAGGTCGAACTCATCCCGAGTCTGTTTGCAGAGTGCCTTCAGCTCTTTTCTGGAATAGGATATGGCCGAAAGCTCAGCGTACTTCTCGGATAATAGTTTGTTTATCTTACGATTGCCGCTGCTCTTCCAGATGTTCTGGTCCAAGATGGCTTTGCCGTTTTTGCGGCTAAGGATGTGGTATTCTCTAGAGGCATAGCCTTTGGTGTCGCCAATTTGCTCTATGAAATCGTGCTGGAAGACAACAAGATAGTCGTTGCACTCTATGGGCTTGAATGCAATTTCGACCGTGCTGTTGCCGCTCCCCTCGTCATCTTTGTAGTGCTTGCGGATCTGCTCGAAATTCTTGTTCATGTCGTCGTAGGAAATTTCAAAGTCGACATTGTTCTCGGCAAATCTTGCCATGGCCAAGTCAATAACATTGGCTCTCATGGTTTTAGCAGCCTTGTCGGTAGGGGCGGGAATCTCTGCGCTTAAGTCTATGGCAATGCCTTTGTTTGAATAGCCGGAGGCTTCGGCCTTCTCCCAGTAAATCTGATGGTCGTTGTGGCAAGCTGCCAGGCATGCCATCGCTGCTAAGGCGATAGTGTAAAAAATCTTCTTCATATTGCTTGGTGTTCTATTTGTAGTAATTGTTCTTTTCTGGATAATCCGCCGGCGTAGCCTGTAAGGTTTCCGCTGGTGCTTATCACTCTGTGGCATGGGATGATGATGGAGATGGGATTGTGCCCGACTGCGCCGCCTACAGCTTGGGCCGACATGCTGGCACGGCCTTGCGCTTGGGCCACTTTTTGCCCAATGGCCTTGTATGTTGTAGTATTGCCGTAAGGTATGGATAACAGGTTCTTCCACACAAGTTGCCGGAAATCAGATCCTATCAGCTTCAGCTCGGGGGTGAAGTTGGGATAATGGCCGGCGAAATATTGGTCCAGCCAACGTCTGGTTTCGTTAAAGACCGGTAGGCTGTCGTCGTTTTGTGCCGAGAAGATTGTGCTGCCAAAATATTTCTGTCCGTCGAACCATAGGCCGATGAGCGCCTGGCCATCACTGGCAAGGGTGATGGGACCAAGTGGCGAACTATAGTGCGACAGATATTGCATTGGCTCTTTACGCGCGTATCATTATTATATGCTTCAAATGACAATCCCCACATGCAGTCATGCGGGGATTGGCATCTTGGGTAATTCTAGTCTTTAGAATGTATAGTTGAAACCTATGCGCACCCAGTTGCGAGAGTTGGCAGCGATGGTGGGAATGCCGTTGGTGCCAAACCCGATATTCTTGGTAGTGATTTCGTCGGTGACGGTAGTGCGGAGTGAGAGGACGTATGGAGGCGTAGTCATGTATTCGTCCTGAACGCTGACGACTGTCTCCTTGCATTGTGAGTAGCCCAGTGCGAGGATGTCGAAATAAAGTTCAATGTTGCAGTGCTCTGCCAACTGCCAGCTGAGGCCGGGGATGATCTGAGCGCCCAAGATGGTGGCTTCGTCAAGGATGGTAGAATCTTTGTCGATGGTGTGGTGCATCTCGGCATGGTAGAAGTCGAGGAACTCATGGCGCTTGGGCTGGTTCATCTTGGTGAAGAATGCATCCAATTCGAGGAAGAATGCCACATCGCCAAGCTGGATGACCTCGTAGCGGAAATAAGGTGCGATGGTGAAGCTGGTCTGGCGGCGGTTGTACCAACCTTGCAGGTCGTCGTACTGCCAGTTCAGGTTCAGCTTGTCAGACGGTTTGAGGTTGAAATTGTGGCGGTTATAGTCCTGTGGGGTGAAGTCTCCCTTGACATAGCTGTAGCTGAAGCTGCCGGAAAGGCCTACCTGGATAGAACCAAACTGATAACCGACCTTCAGTCCGCCAGTCAGATTGAGAGGAGTGTCGTTGTTAACAGGATCCATGTCAACGTTGTAGACGCTGTCGGTCAGCATCATGGAAACGCCGTGATGGACGGCTGAGAAGGTGGACCCACCTGTAAGGTAGGACCCTCCCAGATGGGCACTAACGGCGAACTGCGCACTGGCAGATGCCATGAATGCCATGAGTATGATGGAAAGGAATAATTTCTTCATGATTCAAAATTGCTTAGAAAGTAAAGTTGAAACCTACACGTACCCAGTTGTTTGCGCCAACATTGGTGAGCAGGGGGGTGCCGGTAATAGATGCGCCGAAATTCTGCTCTTTGGTGGTAGTGGTCACTTCGGTGTATTCAGAAATCAGTGTGGTGCCGACGAAGCGGAAACTCCAGTCGAAATCGGTGCGAACTGTGGTGGCCTGGCTGTAGGCAAATGCCAGGAAGTCAAGATAAAGGTCGATGCCGCAATGGGTGGAAAGTTGCCAGCTGAGGCCGGGAACGATGCTTGCGCCCATGGTGGTCACATCCATGGGGTGGGGGAAGGTGCCAACGGTGTCGTGAACGAAAGGCATCAGAATGCTGCTGTCGTGGACGTGTGCGGTGCAAGTGGGCGACATGGACTTGGCGTAGAGCAGGTTGAGCTCGGCAAAGAGCGAAACGTCGCCAGCCTTGATGATATCGTAGCGGAAGTAGGGGGCCACGCAGAAGGAGGAGGCCTTGGAGGTCATGCTGCCGGTGGTGATCATGCCTTCAACCACATTCTGAATGATGGGAACGATGGTGGGATCCAATGGCAGATTCTCGCCGGAAACTTGGGTGAAAGAACCTGCCACACCAGCCTGGCACTTGCCAAACTGATAACCGATTTTGATGCCGCCGGTCAGTGTGGTGGACTTGGGCATTGCGATGTCGTTAGAGCGGGTGTACTCCAGACCGCCGGTGACTTTGGTCTGAGAGAAAGTGGTACCAGAAGTCATTGCGCCTCCAATATTGGCACTGATGACGAGCTGCGCGTTAGCTGCAAAGGCGAAGATGGCCAGGGCTAAAGTAAGAACTATCTTTTTCATCTATAATATTTTATTTTTCTCAATAAGTAAATTTGCATATTCAAATCTCGTCTGAAATGGGCAAGATTTGAATATGCAAAAATACAACTTTTTTTTAAATTACAAAGAAACTATTTTAAAAAGCTACTTTATTGGTGAAAATTCCGGTCTCTTCTTGGCGCTTTTTTTCGCCGTTAGCCGAGAAAATGTAGAGGTCGGAATTGGCACCGTAAACACTGTTGGCGATGAAGATTTCCTGGGTGTTAGGATTCACATTGATGGAATAGGCGCTACTGAGTTCTGCGCTATATCCGGTGAGGATGGGCGTGGTGGCCAAAGTGCTGATGTCCATGGTGTAAAAACTTGTCGTGGTATTCCAATGGGCGTCATATTCCGTGGCATACATAAATACTTTTGAACCGCACACATCAAAGTTGCTTGCAGCAATATCCAGCGCATGCTTGCTGTTGTCGTTCACGTCAACCACATAGGTTGCTGCAGGCCGCGAGGGGTCGTTGTAGTCGCCGGCGCAAGATACAATAAAGCGGTGATTGTCAATAGCCTTTATCTTTCCAGGATTGGCAGAAACCTGGATTTTGTCGGTTTCGATGAAGGTCGCCAGATTCACCACCGAGATAGTGCTGTCGTAGCGTGCGTTGCCGTCAGTGCCGTTCTCCCAGCAGTTGCAGACATACAGGTTGTTGCCTACCACGCAAAGTTGCTCAGGCTGGAGGCCGCTCAGCCGGCAGGTGGCCTCGATTTCCAGTGCCGCAGTGTCTATTCTGACCACGGTTTTGTCGTAGCTGGTCACATAAATCTTGCCCTCATGTGCCACCATGTAGCGCGGATATTTTGTGCCGAAATCTATCTGCTTAATGCTTTTGCCACTCTGTGCGTCAAGTACTTCCACTTTTCCGGATCCAGAGACCGTGACGTAGAGTCGGCTGCCATAGTGGATGATGTCCTGGGCCAATTCGCCAAGGCCTCGGTCATTGTTGTTGGCAAACCAGTTCTTTTCTGCGCCCTCGGTGGTGATGAGGGTGATGGAGGCGTTGTTGCCGCCCCAGTTGCCTTCGTTGAGGGCATAGCCGATGATGGTTTTTGTGCTGTCAGGTGTGGGATTGGGTTGGGGGTCTTTCTCGCAGGATGCAAGAGCCATTGCGAGGGTGCAGATGATGCCAAAAAATAGTTCTCTTTTCATTATGTTTCAGTTTTTTTATGTTATATATTCCAAGTCAGGCCAATGCGGAAGTTGCGCCCCATCATGGGGTAGTTCTTCACCACCTCGTACTGCTTGTTGAAAATGTTTAGCACTTGTGCTTTGGCAGTGAGTGAGGTGTGTTTGAGGTAGAATTTTCGTGTGAGCGTAATGCCTTGGTCCACATAGCCTTTTGCCAAATATTCCGGAGAATTTTGCTGCAGGCTGTAGCGCTTGCCGGTCAGTAAAGTGGTCAGCCCCACGTCCACCCACGGCGTGTTGGCCGTGATGGTGATGTTGCCGCTGTGGCGCGGAGTGTAGGGAATCTGGTGGCCATAGAATTTGCTTGCAGGGTCGGTGCGGTCCACGGCATATTGATAGGTATAGCCGAGAGCCAGGCTCAGCTCGTAGCGTTGGTAGGTCTGGTGGTTGAGAAGTCCGCTAAGGGTGCCGCAGTAGGTGATGTCGGCCCCTAGAATCTGCACGTTGCCCAGGTTCTTCATGGTCCACAAGTACATATTGTTTGTTGGGAATGCTATAATCTTGTCGCTCACCTGGTTGCGGTACAAGTCGGCCGTGATGGTATGCTGCATCTCGTGCTCTTCGGTCAGCTCAATGAGGGCACTCTGATAAGTGGCACCAAGGTTGTGCTGCAAGGCTTTTTCGGGCTTCAATTCGCGGCCTACCGTGAAGTAATACAGTTCGTTAAAGTTCGGGACGCGGTAGTTGTCTTTATAGTAATAGCGCAGCACAAACTTCCCTACAGGCCAGTTCAG
Organism: Bacteroidales bacterium; assembly: GCA_045597945.1. Lineage (GTDB taxonomy): Bacteria > Bacteroidota > Bacteroidia > Bacteroidales > P3 > Colimorpha. The sequence goes on along the minus strand of JAZLLD010000084.1, from coordinate 2,226 downwards.
CCCTATGTAGGGCGACCACTTGGCATAGGGGGCTGACTTCTGGCCGCTTTCGTAGTCCTCAATCCAAGTGCCTAAGATGTTGGCTTTCAGTCTTGCGCCTTTCATCCAGGGGAAGAATTCGGGCTGATATTCGGCGCTTAGGGCACCCAGCACCGAGAGCCGCTGCACCTTGTTGTGTTTCGACAGATTGCTCTGCAACTGGCTCAGCGATTCGTCAGCGGCCAGGCTGACCGAGAATCTCTCATTTCGGTTGCCACCAGTGTGAAAACGAATGGTTTGCGAGAGATATTCCTCTTGCTGGTGATAGTCATTATGTATCAGATGGGCGGCATTGCGGGCCGCCGTGTCTTCATAGATGTCCTGCCCCTGCTGGTGCTTGCCCAACAGCTGGAAGTCCCAGTTTCGGCCAGTCTGGCGGTAGCGAGTCTGGGCGAAAAACAATTGTTCCTCACTGTGTTCCGACCCTCTGACAGCATAATAGACCACCGGGCCGGGCAGGGCGTGAAAGCCGCGCATGTAGTGCATCTTCACCATCAGCTGGCGGCCTTGTGCCGGCTGGAAGAAATAATTCAGGTCGATAGTGCCGATTCTCACCTGCGAGTTCTCGCGGCGCTCGCGCGAGCTGCTGTCGCTGTGCGAGGGTGTATAATATAATGTAAAAGGATAGTCGCCCTCAGACGAGGTGTAGTTGCTCCACAAGGCAATGGAACTGCGCCGGCCCAGTCGCTGCTGGAAGGCAAGGGTGGGGGAGATGTAGCCAAAGGAACCGCCCTCCATGCCGAGCTGTAGGTTGAAGGGCCTTGCGCCGAACTGGGGCAGGGCTGTCTCCATGTTGACAATGCTGCCCGCAGCAAAGGCTCGTGCCGAGTTCAACCGGCTGTCGGCCTGGCCGTTAGCAAGACTCACATAGCCGCTGTTGCCCAAGGTATAGCGGCCCAGGTCCACTTGGCCGTTCTGGCAGTCGGTCACGGCCACGCCATCAATGGCCAGCGTGCTGAACTGGCTTCCCAATCCTCTGACGCTCACAGTCTTGATACCGCCAATGCCGCCATAGTCCTTCAGTGTGGCTCCGGCCATGCGCTTTATGGCGTCGCTCACCACGGCATCGCCCAGCTTTTCGATTTCTTGGTGGGTGACAACCTGCACCGGGGTTTGCGAAAGCACCACATTAGGCTTGGCCTGCTGCTGAACGATGTTGATCTGTGGCAGCGACCGCTTCACGGTGTCCTGCGCTTGCACGCCGGCAAGGCACAAAAGTGTTAATATGGCAAATGTCAAACTCTTTTTCATCTAATATTTCCCCTTTTCCTCGAAGGTGATTCATATTGCGAACTGGCAGGTCTTCTGACTTCGTCTTCTTGCTCTGATGCCTTCCCATGTTGTTGCAACACAACGCAGTGGCTCTGTTTCGGAGCAAGCACAATAGGCTTACAGCAGCGGGACTGTTGCCGACTTTCACGGCATTCCCTATTACCGCCCGGGGGCGACCAATTCGTTTGCAAAGTTACAACTTTTTTCTCATTCGGCGAAAAATATTTTCTCGCCCAAGCACCTAATCCGCACACCTAATCCCGCCCTAGCCCCACCATTTATACTATAGTTATACCTTAGTTATACTATATTTATACTATTATAAAAGGTATAAATAAGGAATAACTATAGTATAAATATAGGATAAGGAACGGGGGAAGGGCGGGGGGTGAGGCGCGGCTGAGGGTGTGTGAAACATCGGCTTGCGGATTGTTTCACAAGCGAAGCTACAGCGAAGGAATAGCGAAACTTCGCCGGACTCCATTTTAATAGAAAGTTTGCGAAAATGAAGAAAAACATCTGCAGAGCAAGAAAAAAAATGTGCTGGTTGAGAAAAAAGGTGTAACTTTGCAGTCTGAAATTGCTAGATGAGATGAAGGAGTTTTGCGAACCCAAACCGACAAAGAAGACAGCGGTGAACGGTTCTGAAGCGGAAGAAATCGAGATGCTTGAAGGGACACATGAAGACGCTCAAAAACCTCTTCCCCGAACATCAAGCAACTCGATTTCGGCTGCAAAATTACTAAAATTATATGACCTAGCAAAAAAAGAATTTATAACCCGTTGGCGGAATTAATCTAGAGCATATTTGATATGACCAAGGGGTTTCCCCGAGAGATAATTGACATATTGTAATGCAGTGAAAGATGCGATCTTACTGACAACTCTGGCGAACAGCCCAGCTGGTTGCTTGGC
>JAZLLD010000083.1:0-38553 GCA_045597945.1 Bacteroidales bacterium | reverse complement strand
GGATGGCGGGGATGCGGGTGGAGCCGCCCACGAGGATGACCTCGTTGATGTCGGAGTTGCTGAGGCCTGCGTCCTTCATGGCCTGGCGGCAGGGTTCGAGGGTTGCCTGGATGAGGTCGTCGCAGAGCTGCTCGAATTTAGCGCGGGTGAGGGTGCGGACGAGGTGCTGGGGCATGCCGTCAGCCACGGTGATGTAGGGGAGGTTGATCTCGGTCTGCTGAGAGCTGGAGAGTTCGCATTTAGCTTTCTCGGCAGCTTCTTTGAGGCGCTGCATGGCCATGGGGTCTTTGCGGAGGTCGATGTTCTTCTCGCTCTGGAATTCGTCGGCAAGCCAGTTGATGATCTTCAGGTCGAAGTCGTCGCCGCCGAGGTGGGTGTTACCGTTAGTGGATTTCACCTCGAAGACACCGTCGCCAAGGTTGAGGATGGAGATATCGAAGGTACCGCCACCAAGGTCGAAGACGGCCACGTTCATGTCTTGGTTCTTCTTGTCGAGGCCGTAAGCCAGAGCGGCTGCGGTGGGCTCGTTGACGATACGGCGGACCTTGAGGCCTGCGATTTCGCCAGCTTCCTTAGTGGCCTGACGCTGAGAGTCGTTGAAGTATGCGGGGACGGTGATGACGGCCTCGGTGACCTCGGTGCCGAGGTAGTCCTCAGCGGTTTTCTTCATCTTCTGAAGAACGATAGCGGAGATTTCCTGGGGGGTGTAGAGGCGGCCGTTGATGTCGACGCGGGGGGTGTGGGTGTCGCCCTTGACAACCTTGTAGGGCACTGCTTCAATTTCTTTCTGCACGCGGTCGAAAGTCTCGCCCATGAAGCGCTTGATGCTGTAGACGGTGTTGTGGGGGTTGGTGATGGCCTGGCGCTTGGCGGGGTCGCCCACCTTGCGGTCGCCGTTCTCGATGAAGCCCACCACCGAAGGAGTGGTGCGGTTGCCCTCGCTATTAGCGATAACAACGGGTTCGTTACCTTCCATTACAGAAACACAGCTGTTGGTTGTTCCTAAGTCGATTCCAATGATTTTTCCCATGATAGTATGTTTTTTTATTTTTATTCTTTGTTGTCGGCCCTGCGTCGTGCAGGGTTTTCGTTGTATTTTCTATCAAAGGCCGTGCCAAAGCTGAAAGTTGTCATAATGGCTGACATTTTGTCATATTCTGGGCTGCCATGCCAGCAATTTGTCGGATATCTGTCAGTCTCGGCAACAAAAAAACTGACATTTTGCGGAGTCGGCACAATATATTGCCGACAATATCGTTTATTGTCGCAGAAATAATATATAATATGATTAATACATTATATAATGCATATCTGCAGTCGCATGCCGTGACCACCGATTCGCGTGCCATCACGCCGGGCTGCATCTTCTTTGCTTTCCGCGGTGCCAATTTCGACGGCAACGCTTTTGCGCCCCAGGCTCTTGAGCAAGGCGCGGCTTTCTGCGTGATCAGCGACCCGCAGTACAAGGTTGACGACCGCTGCTTTGTGGTGGACGATGTGCTGGCCACGCTGCAGGCCCTGGCCAAGCATCACCGCGAGCAGCTGACCATTCCGGTTATCGGCATCACCGGCACTAACGGCAAGACTACCACCAAGGAGTTGGTGCATGCCGTGCTCAGCCGCCGCTACCGCACTTCGGCCACGCAGGGCAACCATAACAACCACCTGGGCGTGCCGCTCACGCTGCTGTCTATCCCGCCCAAGGCGCAGATTGCCATCGTGGAAATGGGTGCCAACCATCCCGGCGAGATTGCCGAGCTGTGTGCTATAGCCCAGCCCGACTTTGGCCTCATCACCAATGTGGGACGCGCTCATTTAGAGGGGTTTGGCAGCTTCGAAGGAGTTGTGAATACCAAGACCGAGCTTTATCGCCACCTGGCTTCGCGCAAGGGCACGGCCTTCGTGAATGCCGACAACGAGATTCTGATGTCCAAGGCTCAGGAATACGGCCTCAGCACGGTGAGCTATGGCGCTAATGCGGCAGCTCAGGTGAGCGGCCATCTTGTTGGTTCTGACCCTTATATGAAGTTTTATATGGAGGATGGCGACAATGTGTATTCCATTCAGTCGCAGTTGCTTGGCAATTATAATTTCGATAACGCCATGGCGGCAGCCGCCGTGGGACGATTCTTCCGCGTGGACTTTTGGGATATCAAGGAGGCCATCAAGCAATATGCCCCGGCCAACAAGCGCTCGCAGTATAAGCAGACGCAGCGCAATGTGCTCTTCCTGGACTGCTACAATGCCAATCCTTCCAGCATGAAGGTGGCCCTGGACAATTTCGAGGCCCTGAACAAACCGCGCAAGGTGGCCATGCTGGGCGGCATGAAGGAGCTGGGCGCCGATTCGCAGAAAGAGCACGAGACTATTGCTAACAGGCTGGTTTCGATGGGTGTTGAAGGCGTGTTGGTGGGTCCCGAATTCTCGTTTGCCAAGGATTTATCGCCCGCAATTCATTGGTTTGCCAATGTGGATGAGGCCATCGCATATTTCCAGGCGCAGCCCTTGAGCGATGCGACCATCTTGCTGAAAGGCTCTAACGGCACGCAGATGTGGCGCTTGGAGGATGTGCTCTAATCGGCAGCAGATTTATAGAAGAAAATGAGGGGAGGCCGAGGGCTTCCTCTCATTTTTTTTGCCCAATTCTCAGTCTTGGGTTGGCGCGGTGAAAAACTGATGAAGTGGCCGTGAAACATAGCCCGGAGGCCGTTCCTTGGAACGGGTCTTCAACGGGTTTACAACGGGTCTTCAACGGGTCTGCTCTTTTTTCGGCCAATAGCCGGTTTAGTCTTGGCGGTTTGGCCGGTTTGCGGCTCAATATTTGAGGGTGGTGAGGACTTCGCGATAGTGGATTTCGCGCAGGAATTCCTCGGCACCTTCGGTCTTGGTCAGGTCCTCGGCCATGTGGGCGTCGGTGCTGACGATGACCGGAATGCCCAGTTGGCTCATGTGCTGGAGGGTGGACTTGGCGGGGTAGAAGTCGTAGTGGCGGCCTTTGTAGATGCCGCGGGTGTTCACCTCGCAGAAGCATCCGGTCTCGCGAATCAGCTCCACGGTCTCGTACACCAGATTGCGGAACCAGGGTTCGTCGTAGTGGAAATAGCGGTCGCGGTTGTGCATCACAATCTTGTCGAAATGGCCCACGATGGTGGGACGCTGGCTTTCGATCATGGCGTTGTTCTGATAGAAAAAGTCGCGCACACCTCGGCGGATGTCGCCGTGATAGTGGCGTTGCAGACCTTCGTCGTAGGTCTGGTAGCGTGAGCCGTCAATCATCCACAGATGGTCTGCGGCCTCGGCGGGGTGGTCGCGCAGATAGTTGATGCTGTCGGGGTTGGGAATAAGGTGAACCGAGCCGATAGTGTAGTCGAGTCCGCCCTTCTCAATCAGCGGTTTGAAGTCTTCGTGGAGCCCGGGAATATAGTCGATTTCAAGGCCTAGACTGATTTCGATGCGGCCGGCAAACTCTTGCTGCAGTGCGCGAACTTCCTGGCAATAGGGCAGATAGTCGTCGTCCTTGATAGAGAAGGTGTTCTCGTAGGGCAGGGGAGCGTGGCCGGAGAATCCCAGGTGGGAGAACCTATGTGCGAGGGCAAACTCCACCATTTCGCATAGTGAAGATTTGCCGTCGCAATAGGTACTATGTGTGTGATAGTTGGTCATCATTTAGAATCGGTATTCGGCCGAGAGCATCAGGCGCAGGTTGCCCACGTTTTGGCGGTAAGCGATTGAAGCCAAAGGGGCACTCTCGACATGCAGATAACACGCATTGGTGTATTCGGCCTCGGCATAGATGTTGAACTTATCGGTAGCATGATAGCCGATGCGGGGCTGCACACGCCATAGATTCTCGATATTGTTTCCGCGGCCAAGCACCGTAAGGTTGTCGCCACTCAACAGTGCTTGGGTGTTCCAACCATATCCCACAAAGATGCCGGGACGCCATTTGCCTTGAGTCTTGCCGAAGTCGGCCCATACGGTATTGAAATGCCAGGGGTTATACTCGCTGTTGCCATGTTCGTCGCGCAGGATGTAGTAGCCGCCCATCGAGCAGATTTCGTACATATTGTTGTTCAACAAAGCCTGCACATTCAGCGCATAGTTCTGCCATTTATACTTGGCATAGACCGAATAGCTGAAGCTGGTGAAAGTCTCGCCATAGTTGGTGGGCATAGTCTCCATGACCTTGGTATAGACTTCGGGCTGGATAGTCAGCATGTTGGCGGCAGCGCCCACCAGCACATGTTCGTTCTGGTAGCGAGCCTGCAGGTGCATCTCGGGCACGCAGCTGCGGCGGATAAACTGGGTGCTGCTGGTGGCCACACCGTCCAGAATGCCCTGGCTCATATTGTCCTGCTGGAACAGGGCTGCGGCAAACACATCAAATCCCAGGCCGAGGCGTTGGGTGAAGCGCACCTGGTTGTAGCGGGCGTAAGGGTGGAAAGGCGCTCCCATGTTCAGGGGGCGAGTGTTGGGCATGATTTCGGGCACCACCATGGGATGCCAGAACTGTCCGGCCAAGAGCACACTCTTGCCCCAGTCCATGTTGAAATAAGCATGGCGCAGGCGCAGATTGTTGTTGGTGGCGTTGGTGCTGCCGGTGAAGTCGCCCTCGATGAAGGCGAAGGTCTTGGCACCGAGAATATCGGGACCTGTCACTTTCAAATTCAGGCGGGCGGTGATACTCAGCATGTTCATGTTCCAGCCGTCATTCAGGCGGTATCCTCCTTCCTTTGGATAGAAGAGCATCATTTCCTCGCGGCCGCCCACTACTTGGCGGCTGTCGGCATAGAAATGGGGGTTCACAAAGCCGTGCCATTCCAGCTTCCAGGGGCTGTCGGTCTGGGCGAAGAGGGCGCTAGAAGCCAGGAGGGCAAGGACTGCAAAAAAGGCTTTTTTCATCTTTCTGAAGCTTGGGTATTTTTGCTAGAATTTCTAGCGATTCTAGATGGTCTAGAAGGGCTAGAAATTCCAGTTGTTTATTCAATATAATATTATTTCTTGCTGCCGCCAGCCAGTGCGAGGATGAGGCCGAGGGCGATGCCGAGGGCTGCGGCAAAGAGCACCTGGAAAGTGCCGGGGAGGCAGAAGGTGATGGTGTGAGCGGGGAACCAGAACAGGGGGATGGTTTTCTTGAAAACGAGGTTCCATTGCACATCCCAGTTGATTTTGGTGCTGAAGATTTCGCGCATCTTCATGGGGTGGCAGAAGCACTTCATGCTGCCATCGTAGCTGGCAATGTGGATGTCGGTGCATTTGTGGAGAGTCATCATCACGGGGGCGAAGATGGTGTTCATGATAACGCTGACGGCAAAAGCAATGCCCACTTTGCCCCAGGTGAGTTCAGCTGCACCAAAGATGGCTTTGAAATCGGCGGGGTCGGCACCGCAGACGCTGGCCAGGAAGGTGGGAACGCCGGTCTTGAAAATAACCATGGCCATAGCAATGCCCATGCCCAGGATGCCCCAAACAATCATGCGGGGAAGTACGCCGAAACCTTTCTCGTACCACACACCCTTGCGGATGCGCAGGGCTAGCATTTCGCCAAAGACTGCCAGGATGGCAAATTTGAAGAAGGCCATGATGTAGCCGTGGTTGGTGGTGAGTTCCAGGAACTTGGCATAGAAGCCTGTGGATTCAATAAAGAAGGGGGCGAGCACAATCGCCACGATGAGGATCACAATCCAGTCTTGTTTTTTCATTGTATTTTTCGTTTTTTGTTATTTTTCTGGGTTTTCTAGAGGCTCTAGATTTGCTAGAATCTTTAGGGTTAGTTTTCTACTATGATTTGGTAGCTGCCCTCGGGCATGGGTTCCATCTCGAGAGTTTGGGGATTGTACTGGCGGAGCCAGAAGGGGTCGATGGTGATATTGACGTCGAAATCAGTCTTCTGCAACTCCACCTTCTGGTAGCCCACAAGGGTGCGCTGGAGCTTGTTGCTCTTGTCGTTGGGTATCATGTAGACCTTCAGCACCGTGGTGGAAGCCGTAGAGTCGGCCAGTCTTTGGCTCCAAGCCTCAGGTGCGGTTTTTACCGTGCAGCATACACCTTGCTTGCCAGAATTGTCTCGATACCAACTGTAGTCTACGCTGGCTTTGCGATAGTTGAGTCCGTAACCAAATGGGTACAAAGGCTTTTTCGTCATATAGCGGTAGGTGCGGCCTTCCATGTTGTAGTCGTCGAATTTCGGCATCTGCTTGGTTGATTTGTAGAACGTTACAGGCAGGCGACCGAAATTGTCGGCAAGTCCGGCCAAGGCGGAACCGACAGCCATTCCCATATCCTGTCCGCCATACCAGCAAGCCATGATGGCGTTGGATTTCTGAGCCTTTTTGTCCAGGGCAATAGCGCTGCCGCTGCACAGAAGCAGCACCACGGGTTTGTGCTCACGCTGCAGGCGGTGCAACTCTTTGTTTTGGTTGGCGGGAAGTTCAATAATCGTGCGGTCGCCTTTCAAGAATCCGGGCATCTCCACAGGCAGTTCCTCGCCCTCGAGTTGTGGGTTCAAACCGCCGGCATACACAATCACTTCGCTTTCCTTAGGCGAATCCACCAAGACGAAATACTTGGCCAGTCCCTCGCGGATGCTCCAGGTGCGGTAGGGAGTGCCGTTGTAGTTGCCTAGCGGCATGAGGGTGTCCTCGGCATTAGGTCCGGCCAGATAGATTCTTGTGCCTTGGGCTAGGGGGAGCAAATCTTTCTCATTGCGCAGGAGCACAAGGCTTTCGGCGGAGGCTTGGCAGGGATTCACATCGACTGCGTCCACCTCTCGGTTGTCGTCCATCTCGGTGCGGAAACGCGTGCGCAAGATGCGGCGAACATGCTCATTTACTTTTTCTTCGGCCACCCAGCCAGAGTCCACGGCGGTTTTCAAGGCATTCAATCCGCTGCCACATTCCAGATCCACCTCGCTGCCAAAGGCATCGGCGGCAGTCAGGGCTGCTGACGCATGGGTTTTGTGGCGAGGAATGACAGTGTCGCGCTCCCAGCAGTCGTTCAGTGCCCAGCAGTCGGTCACGATGATGCCGTTGTACTTCCACTCATTGCGCAGCAAGTCCACCAGCATCTCCTTGTTGGTGCAGCACGGCACACCGTTCAGTCGGTTGTAGCCGCACATAACCTGCTGTACATCACTATTTTTGATAATATATTCGAATGCGGGCAGATAGGTCATCTTCAGGTCGTACATGTCCACCTTGGAGTCAAACTCGTGGCGAACGCCTTCCGGGCCGCTGTGTACGGCCAGGTGCTTCACGCAGGCGGCGGTAGTCAGTGGTAGCGAGGGGGTTACGCCTTCTTTGTAGGGCTGATAGGCATGCTGCAAGCCGTTCACACAAGCCAGTCCCATAGTGGCGGTGAGGTGCGGGTCCTCGCCGTAGGTCTCCATGCCGCGTCCCCAGCGAGGGTCGCGGAAGATATTGATGTTGGGGGTGAAGAAAGTCAACCCCGTATAATCAGTGGGTTCACGCAGTGCCACACATGTGTCGGCGGTGCGAGCCTCCATATATTTCTTGTTGGCTTCCAGCGCCACCTCGCTGAAGATGTTGAACACCAATGGGGTGTTGAAAGTGGCGGCCAGGGCAATGGGCATGGGCCAGACGGTGGCATAGCCGTTGCGGCCTACGCCGTGCAGGGCCTCGTTCCACCAGCTGTAGGCTGGCAGACCAAGCGAGGGTATAGCGGGGTTACGGTGTTCCATCATAGAGAGCTTTTCGTCAAGGGTGAGTCGGCTCAAAAGATCCTCCACACGAGAGTTGAGGCTCAAAGCGGTGTTTTGGTAAGGATAGCTCTGCGCATGTATTGCGGTGGTGTACAGCAAAATAAATACTGTTATCAACATTCTTTTCATTTGGCAAAGATACGAAAAAAATAGCATTTATTATATATTTAACAATTTAATATTATAAATTCATGCACCGGTTGCAGGATATGTCGCAGGTGAATGGCTGGTTTGTAGCCTTTTTGCATGGTTTTAAAACAATTATTTGATGAGTGAGAAAAAATGTGTATCTTTGCAAATTGAAATTAAGTGGATTAAATCAAAGACCATGGACCAAAAGTCGATAGTATTCGTGGATACCGAAGTGGATGCCGCTGGTGCTAAGTTGCACGATATCGGAGCGTTGCGATACGATGGCGCTTTGTTTCATGGCGGCAGCCTCCATCAGTTTTCTGATTTCGTCAGCAATAGTCATTTTGTTGTGGGACACAATATTGTGCACCATGATGCCCGGTTTTTGTCATCGGCTCTTCCGGCTAATGCTGTGCTGGTAGACACACTTTTTTGGTCGCCTTTGCTCTTCCCGCAGAAGCCTTACCACAAGTTGTTGAAAGATGATAAGTTGCAGAGCGATGAGGTGAATAATCCCGTGAATGACAGCCGCAAGGCCATGGAGTTGTTTTACGACGAGGTGGCAGCTTTTGAGGCTTTGCCTGAGGAAGAAAAACTGATATTGGCTGGGTTGCTGGGGCGTGTCAAAGAGTTTGTTGGATTGTTTAAGTATGCGGGAATTACGGATGTTGCGATAGATGTGGTTGCGCTCATTCGGAAGCAATATGAAGGCCGCATCTGCGCTCATGCCGATGTGGAGTCGCTGGCCGGCAAGTATCCATGTGAGTTGGCCTATGCGCTGGCCTTGATCAGGGCTGCCGATAGCCGTTCCATCACTCCTCCTTGGGTGTTGCATCAGTTTCCTATGGTGGAGCAAGTAGTGCGGATTTTGTGCCATACTGTCTGCCAGGATGGCTGCCCTTATTGCGCTGATAAACTGGATGTTCATCGTGGGTTGAAGCGATTTTTCGGCTATGATGAGTTCCGCACCTATGATGGCGAACGCTTGCAGGAAATGGCGGTGAAGTCGGCCGTGGCTGGAGGTTCGTTGCTGGCCATTTTCCCAACTGGGGGAGGCAAATCGCTCACCTTTCAGCTGCCGGCTTTGATGGAGGGAGAAACGGTTCATGGGCTTACTGTGGTGATATCGCCATTGCAGTCGCTGATGAAGGACCAGGTGGACAATCTGGCTGAGCGTGGTATCACTTCGGCCGTGACAATCAATGGTTTGCTAGACCCTATCTCCAGGGCTGATGCAGTGAACCGTGTGGCTGATGGGTCGGCAACGCTGCTGTATATATCGCCGGAGATGCTGCGGTCGCGTACCATAGAACATCTCCTTAGTAAGCGCTATGTGGTTCGTTTTGTGGTGGATGAGGCTCATTGCTTCTCGGCGTGGGGGCAGGCTTTCAGGGTGGACTATCTGTATATTGGTGAATTTATCCATAAATTCCAGCATAAACAAGGGATAGACAGGCAGATACCGGTATCGTGCTTTACGGCTACGGCCAAGCAGAAGGTGATATCGGATATCCGCGACTATTTCCGCCGCACGTTAGGCTTGGAGTTGGAAATATTTGCTTCTGCAGCATCTAGGCAGAATCTGCGATATTCTGTGATAAAGGTTGACAGCGAGGAGGACAAATATTCGCATCTGCGAAGTCTGGTTGCTACTGCGACCGGACCTTCCATTGTGTATGTGTCGCGAACAAGAAGAACCGTTGAACTGGCTCACAAACTGAGCCGCGATGGTTTTAATGCGCTGCCTTTCAATGGGAAAATGGATGCCAATGAGAAGGTTGCCAATCAGAATGCCTTTATGAATGGCGATGTGCGTATCATTGTGGCCACCTCGGCTTTTGGCATGGGGGTTGACAAAAAGGATGTGGAGCTGGTGGTGCATTATGATATTTCCGACTCGCTGGAAAATTATGTGCAGGAGGCCGGCAGGGCGGGCAGGGATCCGCAGATGCAGGCGCGCTGCTATGTCTTGTTTGGCGATCAGGATTTGGATAAACATTTTGTGCTGCTGAATCAAACCAAATTGAGTATGAGCGAGATTCAGCAGGTATGGCGGTCAGTCAAAAGGCTGACGGGTTCGCACAAGCATACCTGCTGCTCGGCCCTTGAGATTGCGCGCCAGGCCGGGTGGGATGAGAATGTGCAGGATGTGGAAACTCGGGTGTGTACGGCAATTTCGGCTTTGGAACAAGCCGGCTATGTGGAGCGTGGAAACAATGTGCCGCATGTCTTTGCCACGGGCATCAGGGTCAAGAATATGGACGAAGCCCACCAGCGCATTGACCAGTCGCCTTATTTCGACGAGCAGGGGCGGATGGATGCGGTGCGTATTATTAAATCGTTGATATCCAGTAAGAATACTTCGAGCAATGGAGATGGCGATGCTGAGTCAAGGGTGGACTATCTGTCTGATATGTTGGGAATTGCTAAGGAACAGGTGATATCGACTGTGGAGAAAATGCGGCAGGAGGGAATCTTGGCTGATTCTAGGGATATCTCGGTGCGGATGAGTGCCGAAGATACTTTGAGGAAGTCGCAGTTGGTTCTTGAACGATATGCCAAACTTGAACTGTATCTGATACATAACATACCCAGGGAAGGTCTGCAACTGACCATGAAGCAGCTGAACGACCAGGCCGTGCAGGCCGGCGTCCATCAGTCTAGCGAGAAGCATTTGCGCACGCTGATGAACTTTCTGTCAGTCAAGGGCTATCTGAAAAAAATGCAGGTGTCGGAATGTCTGGAACTGCACCCACAGCATAGCCAAGAAGTGCTGGAATCCAAATTCCAGGCAAGGCTGGATTTGAGTCGATATCTGTTGGAGAGAATCTTTGCGATGGCGGAAGCCCGCAAAGCCCAGGGACAGGAAAATGGGCTGCTGATGTTCTCGGAAGTGGAAATGTTGCGCTACTACCAGGTGGAACACAATGGCGGTCTGTTTGGCGAGAGTGCCAAAGTGGTGTTGGAGGATGTTGAGGAGGCACTGCTCTATCTGTCGAAAATTGGGGCGCTCAGACTGGAAGGAGGATTCTTGGTGTTGTATAATGCCATGGAAATCCATCGCGTGAAGGATATGCGATTGAGTTATAAGCAAGACGATTACCGATTGCTGAATGAGTTCTACAAGCAGAAAATCCAGCAGATACATATTGTGGGCGAATATGCCAACCTCATGGTGAAGGATTATGATGCTGCACTGGGTTTTGTACAGGACTATTTCCATTTGGACCACAAACAGTTCGTGGCCAAATATTTCAAAGGCGACCGTGCCCGACAGTTAGAAAAGAATATCACCCCGGCCAAATACGACCAACTGTTTGGAAAGTTGTCGGCACGGCAGCGCGAAATTATCTCAGATAAAGATTCTCAGTATATTGTCGTGGCAGCTGGGCCTGGTAGTGGCAAGACTAAGGTGCTGGTGCACAAGATGGCCTCGCTGCTGATGCTGGAGGAGGTTAAGCACGAACAGTTGCTTATGCTCACTTTCTCAAGAGCCGCGGCCACGGAATTCAAGAAAAGATTGATAGGTTTGATTGGCAATGCCGCTCATTTTGTGGAGATTAAGACTTTCCATGCTTATTGCTTTGATTTGTTGGGCCGCGTGGGAAATCTGGATGATGCCAAGGATGTTGTGCGGCGGGCAGCGGAGATGATCAACCAAGGCGAGGTTGAGCCTAACAGAATAAGTAAGACGGTGTTGCTGATTGATGAGGCGCAGGATATGGACCAGCACGAGTTTGCTTTGGTGCAGGCGCTGATGAAGGTGAATGAGGATATGCGAGTGGTGGCAGTTGGCGACGATGACCAGAATGTTTTCCAGTTTCGCGGGGCTGATTCACGGTATATGCAACAATTGGTTACCGGCCATGGCGCAAAGTTTTATGAGATGACCGACAATTATCGCAGCTGTAGTGAGATTGTGGCTTTGGCCAATGCATTTGCCAACACTATTCATGGCAGAATGAAGAGTACGCCGATTTCCGCCGTGCAGACGGTGGAAGGTGTCGTGGAGGTAGTCCAGCATGTTTCGGAACGCATGGAAATGCCTTTGGTAAGGCATCTTAAGAAAACCTTTAGGCAGGGGTCTTCTTGTGTGCTGACCAGTACCAATGACGAGGCTTTGCGGATCACGGCCTTGCTGAGAAGGCACGGGGTTGAGAGTCGGCTGATTCAGTCGATGGATGGCTTCAGATTCATTGATTTGGCCGAGGTGCGGTACTTTTTGAAGAAGATAGAGCAGAAAATTTCGACACCGGTGATTAGTGAGAGTTTGTGGGAAGAGGCTAAGAATGATTTGCAACGAAAGTATGAGTCAAGTGATTGTCTACCAATGATAATAACAGCATTGGGTGACTTTGACCAGGTGAATAGATCTCGGTATTTGAGCGACTTGCGCGATTTCTTCTTTGAGTCGTCGGTTGAGGATTTTTGCCGGCAGCGAAGCAATGAGGTGGTGGTTTCCACCATTCATAAAGCCAAAGGGTTGGAGTTTGACACAGTGTATCTGTATGTTGCTGAGGGTAGACAACTAACCGACGATGTGAGGCGGCAGCTGTATGTGGGGCTGACAAGGGCGAAGAGTCGGTTGTTCATCCATTGTTCCGATAGCCGTTTTTCCGGCCTTGGTGTTGGTGCGTATGGATTTGATGGCAATAGTTACCCAATGCCTAATGAGATTGCGGTGAGATTGACTCACAAGGATGTCTTTCTGAATTTCTTTAAGGGTAGGAAGTATGATATTCTTGCACTTAGGAGTGGCGATAAATTGTTTTTCCAGAACGAATCTTTGTTTAACGAGTCAGGTGTTGAGGTGGCCAAGATTTCGCATAAATTCCAAGGAGAGCTAGCTCAGTGGGCGGCTAAAGGCTATGCCGTGACTAAGGCTTATGTTCGTTATGTGGTGGCTTGGCGGCAGAGCGACTGGCCAGACTCTGAGCCCGATGTGGCAGTTCTGTTGGCAGAGCTGAATCTTGAGCGAAAGGAGTCCTAAAATGAATAAAGGGATGCCGCATTGCGACATCCCTTTATCGTTATGTTCAATAGATTGATTATTCGAAAGATGCGATAGCCTCTTTGATGAGGGCGATGGCTTCGCGCAGCTGTTCCTCGGTGATGCACAGAGGAGGTGCGAAGCGGATGATGTGCTGGTGGGTGGGTTTTGCGAGTACGCCCATGTCGCGCATCTTCAGGCAGACATCCCAAGCTTCTTTGCCGTTGCGGGGCTTGATAATGACTGCGTTGAGCAGACCCTTACCGCGCACCTTCTCAATCATGGGGCTCTTGAAGTTGCTCATCTCCTCGCGGAAAATCTTACCGAGGCGTTCGGCGTTCTCCATGAGGTGTTCTTCCTTGATGACCTGGAGTGCAGCGATGCTGACTTTGGCAGCGATGGGGTTGCCACCGAAGGTGGAGCCGTGCTCGCCGGGCTTGATGTTCAGCATGATGTCGTCATCGGCCAGCACTGCGGAAACTGGCATGACGCCGCCACCCAGGGCCTTGCCGAGGATGAGGATGTCGGGACGCACACCTTCGTGGTCGCAAGCCAGCATCTTACCGGTGCGAGCGATACCGCACTGTACTTCGTCGGCCATGAATAAGACATTGTATTTGTGGCAGATGTCGTAGCACTGCTTCAGATAACCTTCGTCGGGAACATAAACACCGGCCTCACCCTGGATGGGCTCAACGAGGAAGCCGGCAACCTTGGAACCATGCTCCTTGAGGACATTCTCAAGGGCGGCAGGGTCGTTGTAAGGAATACGCATGAAACCGGGAGTCATGGGGCCGTAGTTGGCATAGCTCTCGGGGTCGTTGCTCATGGTGATGATGGTGATGGTGCGGCCGTGGAAGTTGCCTTCGCAGCAGATAATCATAACCTCATCATTGGGAATACCTTTCTTCACCACACCCCAGCGGCGAGCCAGCTTAAGGGCGGTTTCGTCGGCCTCGGCACCAGTGTTCATGGGCAGCACTTTGTCGTATCCGAAATATTCGGTGACGTATTTTTCCCATTCACCAAGACAATTGTTGTAGAATGCACGGCTGCTGAGGGTGAGCTGCTGTGCCTGGTCGCACATGGCTTTGACAATCTTGGGATGGCAGTGACCCTGGTTGACAGCGGAGTAGGCGGAAAGAAAATCGAAGTAGCGTTTGCCTTCACAATCCCAAACAAAAGTGCCTTCGCCCTTGGCCAGGACAACGGGCAGGGGGTGATAGTTGTGAGCTCCGTAACGGGCTTCCATCTCCATGAATTCTTCAGATTTTGTCATATAGCAATGTATTTAAGTTTATGAAAAATAATTTCACCTAAAAAGATTTTGCAAATTTACGCATTCTTTTTCAAATAAAAAAATAAAATTTGCGTTTTTAATAAAAAAATGTGTCACCGATGAATGAGAAAGTACTGCAATTAGAGGGTCTACATGTTGAATTTCTGCATGATGGCGATTATCGTGCCGCTGTGGATGGCGTGAGCTATGAAGTTAGGCGCGGCCGCACTTTGGGCGTGGTTGGCGAGTCGGGAAGTGGCAAGTCGGTCAGTTCTATGAGTGTAATGGGACTGTTGCCGGGGCAGCCTTTCTGCCGGATTAGGGGCAAGGCTTTCTTCTGGCCGCGGGAGGCTGAGCAGCCCGTGGAATTGTTGGGAATGGCCGATGAAGACCGCCGGAAATACCGCGGCAGTCGCATTTCAATGATTTTCCAAGAGCCCATGACCAGTCTCAACCCGATGCAGAAATGTGGCGCTCAAGTTGTTGAAATGCTTCAACAGCACGAGAAAATCAGCCAGGCCGAGGCTCGGCGCCGAGTTTTGGATCTCTTTGCTGAGGTGATGCTGCCCCGGCCCGAGAAGATTTTCGACAGTTATCCTCATGAAATCAGTGGTGGTCAGAAACAGCGTGTGATGATTGCCATGGCGCTGATATGCCATCCCGACCTGCTGATTGCCGATGAACCGACTACGGCGCTGGACGTGACGGTGCAGAAGGCCATCATCGAGCTGCTCCGTAACTTGCAGACTAAATATAATATAGGTATCATATTTATAACCCACGACCTGGGCGTGATAGCGCAGATTGCTGATGATGTGGCGGTGATGTATCATGGCCGCATCGTGGAGCAGGGCTCAGCCGAGCAGGTGCTCTACCAGCCGCAGCATCCTTATACCAAAGGCCTGCTGGCTTGTCGTCCGCCGCTGGATTCTAGGCCCAAGCGACTGCCCACGGTCAAGGATTTTTTGGAGGGCAATGTGGTGGATTCCACCGAGGTACGGCCACAAACCGAGACTGGCCGGGTGCTGCTCTCGGTGGAGAACTTGGAGGTGAAATATGCGCTGTCCACCAACATCTTCGGCAAGGCAACCAAGGAGTTGAAGGCTGTGGACGGACTGACTTTCCAGGTCTTTAAAGGCGAGACTCTGGGACTGGTGGGCGAGTCTGGCTGCGGCAAGAGTACGCTTGGGCGCGCACTTCTGCGTCTGCTGGGAAAAAGTTCAGGATCAATAGTATACGATGGAAAGAATCTTGACCAAATGACTCGCCATGAAAAGAAGGCGCTCCGCCGTAAATGCCAGATTGTCTTTCAGGATCCTTATTCTTCGCTCAATCCCCGCATGACGATAGGCGAGGCCATTATGGAGCCGCTGCGGTGCCACCATTTGTTGAATAACGACAAAGAACGCCGTGCCCGTGTGCTGGAGCTGATGAGGCAGGTGGGCCTTGATGCAGACTGGTTTGACCGCTATCCGCATGAGTTCTCTGGTGGCCAGCGTCAGCGAGTGTGCATTGCCCGTGCGCTGATTCTCGAACCCGAGTTGGTGGTGTGCGACGAGAGTGTGTCGGCACTGGATGTCTCGGTCCAGGCGCAAGTGCTTAACCTGCTCAACAGTTTGAAAGAACAGTACGGATACACCTATCTCTTTATCACCCACGATCTTTCGGTGGTGAAATTCTTGTCCGACCGCATCATGGTCATGGAGAAAGGCCGCATAGTGGAAATGGGCAAGGCCGATGAACTTTTTGCCAATCCGCAGCACCCCTATACCCAGCGGCTGCTGGAATCGCTGCCCAGATTGTGAGCGGCGCAGGCGGCAGTCAGGCTTGCTGGCCAAGCGCTCTTGAGTACCAAGGCACTAGTCTGACTTGGGATTGATTATTCTCTTTTTGCAAATACCAGCAGAATTGTCTTGGTTGTTTTGTGGCCTAAGTGTTGCTGCAATGGCTAAACAACCAGTTAGTTAAGTGGTTCTACCAAGCTGTCAAACAATTAAGTCCCTCAGCCAAATCCATTCCGGCCCGAATCGGTCTCAGATAGTCTCATGCCCACCCCCAAGCCCCGCCGCAACTTCGCCAGTTTTACCTTAGTTATACTATAGTTATACCTTAGTTATTCTATTATATATAGGATAAATATAGTATAAATAAGGTATAAATATAGAATAAGGAACGGGCTTAGGGCGGGGTTAGGGGGGTGCTTCGGCTCTCTGATTTGTTTTTGAAAACAGTGCCAATTGGTATGCTTGAGTCGGTTCCGAAAAGAAAAGCCAGGGCCGTGAGAGTCCTGGCTGAGATATAGTTGGTAAATTGACGGCGGGTTATCGGATTTTCTTTTCCATCATTTTGCCTTCCACCGTGGTGGTGGCGTGGGGCACAATCATCAGGCGTTCTTTGGGGATGAGTTTGCCTGTGACGCGGCAAATGCCGTAGGTCTTGTTTTCGATGCGGATAAGGGCGGCATCCAGATCTTTGATGAATTTCAGTTGGCGGGCGGCTAGTTTGGAGTTTTCCTCCTTGGAGAGCACTTCGCGACCTTCGTCCAGATTCTTGAAGGTGGGTGCTGTGTCGCTGACGTCGTTCTCGCTACCGGCTACGGCTTCTTTCAACAACTCAAGGTTGTGGATGGCCTCTTCGCGTTTTTCAAGGATAAGCTCTTTGAAAAACTGTAGCTCTTCGGCCGAGTAACAAGTCTTTTCATTTGTGCTTTCTATTGAATCCATAATCGTATGTGTTTAATGTTGCACTTTTGTTTTTGCGAGTGCAAAAATACAAATACTTTTACGATTATTGGGAAAATAGTTTTCAACAAGTTGTTATTAACTTTCTAAATATAGCTCTATCAGCCCGTTGGGAGCGGTGATGAAAAGAGTTTTGTTCTCGCGGTCCACCTTGTCGATTACTTGGTCGATGACGGGTACTAGTATTTCTGTGTCGCCATTCATGATTTGGAAGAGGGGCTGCGCGGGGTATTCTATCACCTGCTGTAGGATGCCGATGTTGCCATGGTTGGAGTCGACCACCTGAAATCCACGAACTTCGTGGAAGTAGAATTTGTTGCCGGTGAGCTTGGGCAGGAGGTCCAGAGGAAGGTAGAGTTCGCAGCCTACTAGGGCATGGGCCTCGTCGGGGGTGAGATCCTCAAAGGTGGCCACGGCTTTGTTGCCGTTAATGCTGTCGATCTGGAAGAAATAAGGCACCAGATTGCCCTTTACCTCCACAAAGGCGGAGTCGAGTTCGGCATAGTCGTCGGGGGTGTCGACGTCAAGAAAGAGGACCACTTGTCCTTTCACGCCCCAGGGCTTGGTGATCTTGCCCAGTTGGAAACATTCTTCTTTGGTCATGAGGGTGTTGTGTTAGCCTTGTTGATGTGTGTGCTTGTTGTGTGGGATAGAATTAGTTGCGTTGCGGTAGGTGTGTCCCAGGTTTGAGGATTGGGGTGCTAATGCTTTTGTGCGGTTTGAAAAAAAGCGTGCCCGGATGGACACGCTTTTCTTATTCTTTTACAGCCAATTATTCAGCAGCGGGAGCTTCCTCAGTGGCGGGAGCCTCTTCGGTAGCGGCCTCAGCAGCTTCAGCTTCTGCCTTTGCGGCAGCCTCGGCCTCGGCAGCAGCCTGACGCTTAGCGGCGACGGCGGTAGCCTTAGCTTCGTTGAACTTCTTCTCAGCTTCGAGACGCTCTTTCTTCACGTTGCGGAGCTTGTTGTCCTGCTCGCTCTTTGCGTTAGCGATCTTAGCTTCCTTAGCCTGGAGCCACTCGTTGAACTTAACGTCGGCCTGTTCCTGGCTGATAGCGCCCTTCTCAACACCAATCTGGAGGTGGCGTTTCAGGAGAACACCCTTGTAGGAGAGGATGCGGCGGCAAGTGTCGCTGGGCTGCGCACCATTCTTGAGCCACTCGGCAGCTTTGTCAACGTCGAGGACGATGGTGGCGGGGTTAGTCATAGGATTGTACGTGCCTATTTTCTCAATAAATCTACCGTCTCGAGGTGCACGACCATCCGCAACAACGATATGATAGAAAGGCATATTCTTTTTACCATGACGTTGTAATCTAATTCTTGAAGGCATAATTGTATGTTTTTAAGTTTGTTAATAAATTATTTAGGTTCGTAAACCGAGTTGCAAAGATACGACTTTTTTTTTGATTAGCAAATTTTTTTTAAATCTTTTGCGATTTTTTGTGTCTCAGTGTCTGTCATTCCACCACAAGGCGTTGCGTTGAGGACCAGCTGGCGGTCTTGACGGTGACGAGGTAGAGCCCTGCGGGAAGGTGGTCGACAGCGAGTGTGATGGTGGGCTCGGAGGTGCGGAAGGTGCTGAGGTTGCGGCCGTCCTGGCTGAGGAGGGACACGAGGTAGGAGCCGCCGGCCAGGTCCGGCACGGTCAGTTCCACGCGGTCGTAGGCGGGGTTGGGGGTGAGGGCGAAGCGCTGTGGCGCAGGGATTTGGCACAGGCCCTGGCGGTTGGTGTCAGGCACGTGCTGACCGGTGTGGAAGAAGACGGGTTCGCTCCATGGCCCCCAGGTGACGGTGTCGTGGACCGCGCACTGGTGGCGGCACGAGGTGCGGATGCGGGCCACATACATCACGTTGGAGTCCAGGTCTTCGTCAAGTAGGCGGAAGAGAGGCTCGCAGGGGCCCACGATGCGGAAGGCGGCGGAGTCGGTGTCGAATGGCGCGTAGCCCAGCTGGTAGGACTGCCCGGGTTCGGTCCGCCATTGGAAGATGGGCTGATGCTGGTAGTAGTTGTACAGACGGAAACCCTCAACTTCGGCGTCGCACGCCAGGTCGGCGTCGCAGGTAGCGCCGTGCTGTGTGGTGTCCGGTGGCATCAGGATTGGGTAGAAGTAAAAATTGCAATGAAGGAGACGGCTCCAGACGGGAGGCGTATAGAATAATGTATAAATGTCAGAATTACATGAGGGTAAAATGTAATGGTTATTCAGGTATACGATGGGGTGGTTCCAATTATAGTTTTCTCCACATTCTTTGTTGAAAGCTTTGAATCCGACATAAAATGTGTCAGCTTTATAGAATAGGTGCGGGGTGGGGTAGAAGAACTCGTAAACCGGGCGGAATGCATAGGTTATCGGGGTGCTGCCGTCGCAACTGTCGCTGAGCGGAAAGGCGTAGTACTTGTCTGGCTCGCGGTAAAGGTTCTTGGCTGAAGAATCGACAACATGGTAGCAGTCGGCACTATCCTTGTCTTTTTCTACTAGCATACCCCATATTGCAATATCCTTGGACAAGGAACATGTCACTGCCACACCATAAATGACTGTGGGGGTGTCAACAGTGTATTCGGTTCCATAAAAATGAGGGCAATGTTGGACCCAGTCGTTTACCCTTCGGGCCAGAGTGTCTTCATATATGTGAAGGTAGCGACTAGGATGATACAACGTGTCTTGCGAAAATGCAAAATGAAAAGATACGAACAATAATAATATGGTTACAATTTTCTTCATGGCGTCTGTGTTAGTTGTTAATTATACAAAGTGGATGTAGCGATTCTCTGACAGGGTGACAAACGTTGATTGGACTAGGAACATCTATGTCGGGAGAAATGAAATTCATTGATTGGAATATCCCCGCCACAGTTTCCAGTTTGTTCACCTTGATATTCCCGGTCTTGTAGCATGTGTTTCTCGCAGTGTTTGCGGTCATGTCCTTCAGCAGCCAGTAGTTTCCGCCTGTCGATACAAAGCGGTCGTTGTCAACGGCATCCAGTGCGACGAAAGGATAGCGCAGGGTGGCATCGTAGAATCCGGTGGCCATGTATGGAGCCGGGCTGTACGGTTTGAGATACACGAACGTCGGGTGGAAGTCCGGGGCGGGGAGGTCTTGGTCTTGGAGCAGGACAAGGGTGGAATGCTCGGGCATGTACACCATGTCCCACAGCAGTGCCTTGGTGGTGAGCGGGATCTGCTGGGCATGCGTCATGGTCCTTGTTGAGAGGTCGAATATGCGTACATGGGTGTTGAAGTCGTATGTGGTGCCGGTGCGCAGTGCCACCGAGGCCACGGCAATCGTGTCGCCGCCCAACTTGCAGGCGATGTATCCAGTCTCTCCTTCGGAATAGTCTGCCACAGGGTAGTATGTGAGGCTGTCTGACCAATAAGTTGTCAGCACATCGTCGGGGTCGCACTTGTGCAATGCCAGAATCTCAGTGCCGGATAGCAGATAGTTCGTTACCACGCCCACATGGTTATCGGTCTTCACAATGTCGCATACCATCTCGGCAAAGTCAGAATTGGTTGTTTCAATAAAATTAAAACCGTTAAGAACCATGCCGGCAAACTTCGACTCGGAGAGGTAGTGACGCTGGCACGAGTAGGTTCCGTAGATGTAGGGATAGTAACATGGAGTAAGGTTGCAGAGTTTGCGACCCGACGCCACCACTTTCACAATGCCGCCATCAGTCTTGTAGGCCACCATGTGGTTGAGTTCTGCATCGGGATTGGTGATGTCGTAGCAGTGCACTAGGGGAGACCCGGTGCCGAAAGTTGTCAGGTCGGCGCATCCCAACATGGCTGAGCCGCTGTGGTTTCCGCAGAAATAGACGATGTCGTCCACAATGTCGATATCGTGGATGTAATAGCCTGGATCCAGTGTCACCACGTCCATCGTGGCGGCGACGCCCACCAGGGCTATTGTCATGAGTCCGCGGCTATCGACGTAAACCGCTACGGACTGCGATGGTGTGTAAGCCTTTACCGACGACGCACTATGCCAGGGAGCTGAGCATCCGCCGATAACGAAGTCATACGACTGGCCGCTGGCATTGCCCGCCAATGAGAGGAAGCCGATGAGGATTGCGGATAAAAATTTATTCTTCATGACGTTTGTTATTTAGTTGTTTATAAATGACTATCGTATGGTAGGCTCTAAAAATTCAACTTTTTGTTCTTAGGTGTTCGACGAGGGCCTAGTTTTGCCGCTTCGCACCTATTTTCAGTCTGCAAAGTTACAAAAAATATTTCTATATCAATATTATTTTCTACATTTTTCTTGTATTTTTTTTAAGGGGAGATGATTATCAATATGTTATATTTATGTATTTTTTGAATTCTTGACTATTAGTTGATTTCCAGGCGGGTTATTTGTTCTAACCGGAAGGAATTATAAATCATATTTTTGAGAAAGATTGCTGACTTCGCTCTATCAAATCCGATAGTCCTTGTCGTGTGCCTATTCATACTACCTTCCTCAAAGCCAAACACATGCTCTACCCGGCTTCGGATGGACGATTTCTTTCGGTGCTGTTCTGTTCCTTTTGCTTCGTTGTAAGTGGATGGTTCTGAATCTCTTTTCGCAGATTTCATCGACTATGCCCCATTCCGCAAGAATGGCTCCCCTGTCCGATATAGGCAGAATCCGCATGCAGAGACTATTCCTTTGTCCGAATTTTCTGCCAAGCAGTCCAACGTCTGCGAATCATGTAGCGACGCGGCTGACACAAAGCATTTCTTGATAAACTTGCTAGCCTTGTCCGTCTTGATATGGTTTTTGTGTCTAAAGTAGTTCTGCCCACCTCACTGAGCCCATCCATCTGACGTCCACGTCCTTTCGTCTCTTCTTGTTGGGGGTGTTTATTCTTGGGCGAAGAAGGCAATAATCTGTTTGGCCTTGGCGGGACCTACGGCTTTTGCTAGGTCGGCCTCGGTCTGTAGTTTGATTTCTTTGATGCTTCCGAATTTCAGCAATAAGTCGCGGGCTGTCTTCTCGCCAATACCGGGGATGTCGGTGAGCTGGGTGCGGAAGGTTCCTTTGCTGCGTTTCTCTTTGTGGAAGGTGATGGCGAAGCGGTGAACTTCGTTTTGAATCTGTTCGAGCAGATGGAACAAGGGGTCGGTGGGTTTGAGCCCTACCACGGCAGGTGGAAAGCCGTAGAGCAGTTCGGATGTTCGGTGGCGGTCGTCTTTGGCCAGGCCGGCAATGGGTATCTCAAGGTGGAGCTGGTCGTGAATGACTTGCCGTGCGACCTCCATCTGTCCGCGTCCGCCATCCACTACCAGCAGCTGGGGGAGGGGTTTGCCCTCCTCGGACAGGCGTTTGTAGCGGCGGAAGATGACCTCGGCCATGGAGGCGTAGTCGTCGGGTCCTTCAACAGTCTTGATGTTGAACTTGCGGTATTCTTTGCGGTTGGGTTTGCCGTTGGTGAACCGCACCATGGCGGCTACGGGGTAGGCTCCCTGGATGTTGGAGTTATCGAAGCACTCGATGTTGATGGGCAGCATGGGCAGTTTGAGGGCGTGCTGGATGCGTTCGAGCAGGTGTTCGTTGCGATGGGAGATACCGCCCTCGTCGGGGTTGAGCAGGGCGCGCTGGTGTTTGCACTGGATCTGATAGGCCTTGACGTTGCGCAAGGAGAGTTCCAGCAGCTGGAGGCGGTCGCCACGGGTGGGAACGGTCTGTTTGAGATATTCTTCTGGTAGGTCGGCGATGGTCATCGGCACCACGGCCTCCTTGGCAGTGCTATCGGTGCGTTCGTGCAAGTCGGGGATAATGGTGGAGAGAATTTCCTCGTCGGTCTCGTCCAGCTGTTTTTTGATTTCGTTGGAGAAGCTATAGATGATGCTGCCGTTCTTGATACGCATCATATTGACATAGGCATACTTGTCGTCGGAGAGAATGCTGTAGACGTCGACATCGCGCACATTGGTGTTGACCACGGTGGATTTGCTTTGGTATTCTTCCAGGCGGCGGATACGGCGCTTCATCACTTCGGCTTCCTCAAAACGCAGCTCCTCGGCAAGGGCAAGCATCTCTTGTTTCATGTCGTTGAGGATGTCGGAAAAATCGCCTTTGAGGATTCTGCGTATGTTGGCGATTTCGGCCATGTATTCTTCATGCGACTGCAGTCCGGCACACGGGGCTTTGCAGATGCCGATTTGGTGCTTCATGCAGGGGCGTTTCTGCATGGTGTTGCATTTGCGATAGGAGAAGAGTTGGTCGATGATGTCTTGCAATTCGCGGAGAATGCGCTGGTTGGGATAGGGGCCGAAATATTGGCCGGGAGTTTGGTGGTTGCGGGTGAATAGGAGCCGGGGGAAGGCTTCGTCGGTAATACAGAGGTACGGGTAGGTTTTGTCGTCTTTGAGGAGGCTGTTGTAGCGGGGCTGGTAGCGTTTGATGAGGTTGTTTTCCAACAAGAGGGCGTCGACCTCGGTGGCCACGACGGTGACACGGAAGTCGTAGATGTGCCGCACAAGCATGCGTATCTTGGCGGACTTGTCGTCGTAGCGTTCGAAATATTGGCGTACGCGGCGCTGGAGGTTGCGGGCCTTGCCTACATAAATCACCGTCCCCGACTCATCGAGGTGTTGGTAGACACCGGGACTTTCGGGGATGGTCTTGAGCCGCAAGGCGATGCGGTCGATATTCTTGTTGATGGATTTGTCAATCACTCGGGATACTCAATCTTTGCTTTTTCGATTTTGAATGTCATGTCGTGTATGCCGCTGATCTCGTATTTGCTGGTGCGCTGGGAGACGTCTACGGTGTGGGTGCCGGTGACGTTGAAGAAGTAGAATTGGCGGACCATTTGGGTTACCTCCAGAATTCCGTTATTGTCGATATTGCCAAGCCAGGTGCCTTCGTGGTTGCGGAAGAGGATGGTGTTGAACAGGGTGCGATTTTCGCCTTCGGGGCTCTTCATCTCAATCATTACAGGAAGGCCGGCTTCATGGAAGAGGCTGGTGTCGATATGCATGGTAAGATAGAAATTGAAGCAGTCGTCGGTGTTATCGGCCTGGACAGAGAAGGATTCGGGTTGAAACCGGAGCCAGGTGTTGTTGGCAAAAGTGCGGGTTTCGTTTATCAGTTCTTTTCGTCCACAGGAGCAGAACAGCAGGGTTGCTGCAAGCAAGGAAAGGAAGATTTTCTTCATTAGTGCTGTTTGATTAATTGTTCGAGAATTTGTACGGCATTGGTGGCAGCACCTTTGCGGAGGTTGTCGGCAACGCACCACAGATTCAGTGTGCGGGGCTGGGAGAAATCGCGGCGGACACGGCCGACGAATACCTCATCGCGGTTGTGGGCCATGATGGGGGTAGGGTAGAGGTTCTCTTCTGGCTTGTCGCAGAGGAGAACGCCGGGCGTTTCGGCCAGGAGTTTGTTCACCTCGTCGATGTCGAAGTCTTCGTGGAATTCAATATTCACGGCTTCGCTATGGCCTCCGACAACAGGCACACGCACCACTGTGGCGGACACCTGGATGGTGGGGTCGCCAAGAATCTTGCGGGTCTCGTCGACAAGCTTCTGCTCCTCGGTGGTGTAGCCGTCGGCATTGAAGTCTCCGCCATGGGGGAAGAGGTTGCGGAAAATCTGATTGGGATAGGCGGGCTGATATTGGTCGCCCAGTTCTTGCTGCATGGTGGTGCGAAGCTGCGAACTGGTGACATCGTGCTGGGCAAAATAGTCTTCTTCGGCTTCGAGCTGGCGGACGGCCTTGATGCCGGTGCCGGTGATGCTCTGATAGGTGGAGATGACTAGGCGTTTAATGCGGTATTTCCAATGGAGTCGGGAAACGGCAAGCACCATCTGGATGGTAGAGCAGTTGGGGTTGGCGATGATGTGGTTGCCGGGCTTGATGGCGGACATGTTGATTTCAGGTACTACCAAGGGGATTTCGTCGAACATGCGCCAGCAAGAGGAATTGTCGACCACCGTGCAGCCTACTTCGGCAAACATGGGAGCATAATGGCGGGAAGTGGAGGCGCCGGCGGAGAAGATGGCGTACTGCGGATGCTGGGCAATGGCGTCCTCGACACTCATGACGGTGAGTTTGCGCCCTGCAAATTCTATTTGTTTGCCGACAGATTTTGCTGATGCGGCGGGGAGGATTTCGTAATCGGAAAAACCTCTTTCTTGAAGTACTTGGAGCATAACGCCACCAACAAGTCCGGTGGCTCCGACGACTGCAATTTTCATGGTATTATCTTAAAAGTGTGATAGTTCCTTTGATGTCTTGAGTGATATTGGGTTCAAGGGTAGTGCGATAACGGATGATGTAGACATAGGTGCCGGTGATGCAGGGGTTGCCGCGCATGTCGGTGCCGTCCCAATAGCCGTCAGGTCCTTCAAAGTAAGACACTTGTTCGCCGCGGCGATTGTAGATATAGACCTTCCAATCGTTGGCATTGCCTTGGATAGAGGGTGCAAAACGGTTGTTGTCCTGGCGGTCGGGGGTAAAGATGTTGGGAATGAAATTCGATACCTTATGCAGGGGAATGTCGATTGATGCCGTGTCGTCGCAACCATAGTTGTTGTGGACAGCAAGCTTTACATTCATGGTGTCGATACCGTTGAGGGGGAAGATGATGCTGGTTTCAGGATTGGTGTTGGTTCTGTTGCCGGGCAATAGCCATGTGCGGGAATCATGGCCATAGCTCTCGTCGTATAGTTCGATGGTCAGGTCGTCGAGGGTGGCAACGTCGGGCGAATGGCCGATGATGGCTTTCATGGGGATGATGGTGAAGTCGAGGGTCACTGTGCTGTCGCAACCCCAGCGGTTGGCCAGGATGACGGTGTCGGTGGCGCGGGTGGCGTCGTTGTCCTCGGTATAGGTGCGGCCGTTGAGCCAGGTGTAGGCTTTACAGTCGAGCACGGTGTCGGTAGTGAAGCTAATGTCGGAGACAATGAGTTTGAGGTGGCAGATAGAGTCGCACTCTTGTTTGGAATAGAAGAACTTGCTGGTGTCGTTTACAGGCTGGGTGAGGCGGTAGCCGTTCCATTCATACACTTCGCCACGGCAGATACCGGCAGTGTCGTGCATGTTGTAATTGGTATAAGTCTGGATCAGAATACTGTCGTTGTTGTTGCAGCCGTTGGAGAACGACACGGTGCAATAAATCCAGGTAGAGTCGATGTGGCCCATTGTCAGGCGGCCCAGCTGGCTGTCGAGTTCGGTATTCTCAAACTGGCTGGTATGAGAGAGCCAGCGGTCGTCCATGCGGGTCAGGCGGCCATTGAACTCTTTCTGCACACTCCAGGAAATATCGTTGATGTGCTGGTTGTGGTCGTATTCCAGGGTGACGGAGCAGCGCTCGCCCTCGCAGAGAATGGTGTCGTCGCAGGCAATATGCATGTCGCGGTCGATATTCATACCCACGGTGATGGTGTCGCGCATGCTTCGGCGGTCGTAACCGTACCAGTAGCCGTTAGCACCTTGGTAGATGCACTGCACAACATATTTGGTGGTGATGGTGGGGCTGACACTGACCTGGGTGTGCTCGGTATTGAGGTAGTAGCCGTTGGTGTCGCCCACAACATTGGTGAGCTGCACGGAGTCGATAATATTGCCTTGGGAGTCGGTAAACAGACGCCACCAGCGAATGGTTTTCTGAGTCTGGCCCTGGGGGGTGAAACGCCAAGCCTCGTAGTGGGCGGTATCGGTCCAGCCGCCGCTTTGGTTGCCGCGGTTGGGTGCGACAAAGGCACCGGGGGAGTTGCTCTCGATATAGAATGAGGGCTGACCGAGGTAGTTGGCATCGTGGTAGTGTGATTCTTGGTTGGTTCCTGTGGCGTTTTGGATGCCGATGAGGCCTTTGCCGCTATTGGTGGAAGAGCAGCAATAGCGGTCCTTGACATGGACTTCGATAATGTTGGTGCCCTCGTAGCAGACAATCTGATAGGTGTTTTTCTGGTTGTTGTTGCCATAGAGGCCTACGCCATTGACGCTGGCGCAAAGGTAGCGGCAAGGATATTCGCCACCCACACTGCGGAACATGCCGCCGGTGGTTGCATCAACCAGATAGCGGGGGTCGATGTCCTCGTAAACACCATAGATGGCGTTCTTTGAGGTGTTATTGCTTGTGCTGAAATTGGCAGTGGGGATGGGAACATTGTAGGTATAGTCGCAGTAGGCGCCCATCTGCGTGGAATTGAACGATACCAAACCGTTGGAACCCACGTTGGCCTGGGTGTAGGGATAGCCGAAGAACATGAACGTGAAGGGGAACTGTACCATGGAGGCTTCCCATTGGTCGTCCTGGGTGATATTAAGGCGCGAGCCGGCATGGAAAGTGGGGTCGACAGGATTGTAGGGAATTGATTCAACAAGATAGTTGCCATCGAAATGCTGGGTGGTGATAAATGCATCAGCATTCAGGATTAGTGTTGAGTTCTGGCAGTCAACCATGGTATCCCAACCACGAGAAATACAAATTGCATTTGGGTTGTGGTCGTATTTCTCTCTAATGGTGATTTCCGGGCATTGAGCCATTACAGATTGGAAGATGGCAGCAATAAATAGAATTAAGAGTGATACTTGTCTTTTCATTCCTTAGTGTATTATATTGTCCTTAATTAACGAATAATAATTAATTATATTGTATAATTATTTTGTGTTTCATATATAAAGACTGAAAAAAGCCAATTTTGTTGCAACAAAACTGGCTTTTTATGATTATTTAACTCTTTTAGGGCTTATTCTGCCAAAGAATTATTTGATGCGCATCTTGTAGAAGGAGCGGTAGACGAATACGAGTGCCACTGCCAAGAATACGAAACCAACATAGGGAGCAACGCTGCGGAAACCATCGCTGATGGCAATTTCCATTGCAAGCACGCCGAAGAGGGTGGTGAACTTGATGATGGGGTTCAGTGCCACGGAGCTGGTATCCTTGAAGGGGTCGCCCACGGTGTCGCCAACAACGCTAGCGTCGTGGAGGGGAGTGCCCTTGGCTTTCATGTCGACTTCAACAACCTTCTTGCTGTTGTCCCAAGCGCCACCGGCATTGGCCATGTAGACAGCCTGGAAGAGGCCGAAGACGGCGATGCTGATAAGGTAGCTGATGAAGAGGCAAACGGCATTCTGGCCGCCGATGCTGTCGGGGGAGGAGAAGCAAGCGAATGCGAGAGCAAAGCAGAAGATGGCAACAAAGATGTTGATCATACCCTTCTGAGCGTAGCTGGTGCAAATCTTAACGACTTCCTGAGACTTGCTGATGTCGGCTTTCTTAGGAGCGTTGGGGTCGAGTTTGATATTGTCCTTGATGAATTCCACAGCGCGGTTGGCACCAGTGGTGACGGCCTGCATGGAGGCACCGGTGAACCAGAAGATAACGCAACCACCCAGGATGAAACCGAGGATGCTGTAGGGGTTCAGGAGGTTGAGGATGCTGGCGGGTTCGATGCCGAGGGTCTTCTGGATCAAAAGGATGAGGGAGAAGATCATGGTGGTGGCACCTACCACGGCAGTACCGATAAGCACGGGCTTAGCGGTGGCCTTGAAGGTGTTGCCAGCGCCGTCGTTAGCCTCGAGGTAGTATTTAGCTTTCTCGAAATCGGGGGTGAAACCGAACTGTTCTTTCACTTTTTTGGTAGTCTTTTCGATATCGTCCTCAATGAGGGAGAGCTCGTAGACAGACTGAGCGTTGTCGGTCACAGGGCCATAGCTGTCGACAGCGATAGTCACGGGACCCATGCCCAGCATACCGAAGGCCACAAGGCCGAATGCAAAGATGCTGTAGTAGTCGCCGAAGACGGGAGCCAGGCCGAAAGCGGTGGAAGCCATGTAGGCAATAAGCATCAGCACTACGAAGACGAGGCCGGTCCAGAAAGCACCCATGTTGCCGGCAACGATACCGGAGAGGATGTTCAGCGAAGCACCGCCCTGCTCAGAAGCCTTGACCACTTCCTGTACATGCTTGGAGGTGGGGGAGGTGAACAGCTTGGTGAACTCGGGGATAAGAGCAGCGCCCAGGGTGCCGCAGCTGATGATGATGGAGAGTGCAAGCCAGAGGTTGTTGACAGCGGAGTTAACCTCGGGAACATTCAGGATGAGGTAGCTGGCCAGGAAGGTGCCGATGATGCTGAGGATGGAGGTAATCCAGACAAGGCTGGTCAGAGGTTTCTCAAAATCAAGGTCGTCCTTGCCGGAATACTTGGCCTTGGCCAATGCACCATTAATATAATATGCGAGCACGGAAGCCACGATACCAAGAATACGCATGACGAAAATCCAAA
Source organism: Bacteroidales bacterium (assembly GCA_045597945.1). Taxonomy (GTDB): domain Bacteria; phylum Bacteroidota; class Bacteroidia; order Bacteroidales; family P3; genus Colimorpha. Next base: position 9,460 of record JAZLLD010000083.1, on the reverse strand, counting down.
CCAGGAGCTGGATCTGGAAGTCCTGAGGAACAGCAAGGAGGATGAAGCTGACGAGAGCCACGCCGGTCACACCGTAGGTCTCAAAACCGTCGGCGGTGGGTCCGATGGAGTCACCAGCATTGTCGCCAGTGCAGTCGGCAATAACGCCAGGGTTGCGGGGATCGTCCTCGCCAATCTTGAAGACAACCTTCATGAGGTCGGATCCGATATCGGCAATCTTGGTGAAGATACCGCCGGCGATACGCAGTGCGGAAGCGCCGAGGCTCTCACCGATAGCAAAGCCGATGAAGCAGCTGCCAGCCAGGTGCGAGGGCATGAAGAGCAGGATGATGAGCATGAGCACGAGCTCGATGCAAATCAGCACAATACCGATGCTCATACCGGCACGCAGGGGGATGTTGAGCAGGTCAAGGGGTTTGCGACGCAGGGAGGCAAAGGCCATGCGTGCGTTGGCATAGGTGTTCATGCGGACGCCGAACCAAGCCACGCCATAAGAACCGATGATACCCACGACGGTCCAACCCAGAATCAGGGCAACAGCGCCCCAGCTCATGTGGGAAAGAAGACCGAAATAAAGTGCGATAGCTGCGCCAATGAATGCGAAAAGGGTAATGAGGAACTTGCCCTGCTGTTTCAGATAGGTGGAGCAAGTCTTGAAAATCACATTGCCAATCTCAAGCATAGAATTGTGTGCTTTCAGTTTGCGCACATTGTTAAACTGCCAGAAGCCAAAGAGGAGGCCCAGCACTACAATTAAGAAACCCCAGTACAAAATTTTGGTAGTGGGATTTTCGGCAAAACCTACGGGCATTTCGAGGTCTGCCTCGCTTGCAAACGTAAAAAGAGGAAGTGCAAGTGTAGCGAATAATAGTGTTAATTTCTTCACAATTAGTCTGTTTTAATTAGTTCCTAATTTGTTGTTCAATGGCACAAAGATAATATCTTTTGCTCAAATATTGAAAAAAAAACTTTATTTTTAGTAAATTTAATATTTTTTAAAACTTCGGTAAGCTTTGTTTTTTTCTCCAACAAGCCTTTTTTGCTGCCAATTCATAGCCACTCCAACCCACTTTTAGAAGCGAAGGAAGAGCGAAGGAAAAGCGAAGGAAGAGCGAAGCTACACTGGAGTCTCACTTTGCCATTTTGGAATCAGTTTTGATAGGTTTTCCACCCTAAAATATCGCTACAACCTCACCCAAAATCGCAATAATATTATTTTTACCTTATTTTATTTTTAATATTTCCCACTTTTTTTGTAAATTTGCATCACTTTTTGAAACGATTCAAGAACATAAAAAACATACTTAACATTATGATTGAGAACAAACTTCAGCAAGCAGTATCCTCTGCACTCAGGAGCTTATATAATATCGAAGCCGCTCCCGAAACCGTGGTTTTGCAATCTACCAAGAAGGAATTCGTGGGCGATTATACCGTTGTTGTATTCCCTTATGTAAAACAAGCTCGCAAGTCGCCCGAGATGGTGGCTAACGAACTCGGCGCTGCAGTCAATGAGTTGGTTGATGAAGTTTCTGGCTTCAACGTAATCAAGGGCTTCCTCAACTTCTCCGTGGCCGACGGCTACTGGGCTAAGTTTGTGGAAGAAAGGGTAGGCGACACCGGCTACGGTTTCCGCCCCGTGAACACTGCCGACAAACCCATCGTTATCGAATATTCCTCACCCAATACCAACAAGCCCCTCCACCTGGGCCATATCCGCAACAACCTCCTCGGCTGGTCTGTCAGCGAACTCTTGGCTGCCAATGGCGCTAACGTCAAGAAAGTCAACCTCGTCAACGACCGCGGCATCCATATCTGCAAGTCGATGCTTGCATGGCTGCGTTTCGGCAATGGCGAGACCCCCGAGACCTCAGGCATGAAGGGCGACCACCTGGTTGGCAAATACTATGTCGAATTCGACAAGCACTACAAGGATGAGATTAAAGAACTCATGGCCAACGGAATGGAAGAGGAAGAGGCCAAGAAGCAAGCCCCCCTCATGCTGGAAGCCCAGAGCATGCTCAAGCGCTGGGAAGACGGCGACAAGGAGATCCGCGACCTCTGGACCAAGATGAACTCCTGGGTGTATGCCGGCTTTGATGAGACTTATCGCCGCCTGGGTGTTGGTTTCGACAAGATTTATTATGAGTCTAATACATATTTATTAGGTAAGGAGCTCGTGCAGAAAGGCCTCGACATGGGTGTGCTTTTCCGCAAAGAAGACGGCTCAGTTTGGTGCGACCTCACTGGCGACGGCCTGGACCAAAAGCTTCTCCTGCGCAAGGACGGCACCTCGGTCTACATGACCCAGGACCTCGGCACCGCCATGCTCCGCACCAAGGATTTTGATGCCGAACAGCTTATCTATGTTGTTGGTAATGAGCAGGACTACCACTTCAAAGTCCTCAAACTCATCCTCGGCAAACTCGGTTTTGACTGGGGCGAGAAGGTCTACCATCTTTCCTACGGCATGGTTGAGCTGCCCAACGGCAAGATGAAGTCGCGCGAAGGCACCGTGGTGGATGCCGACGACCTCATCACCGAGATGGAAGCCACCGCCGAGGAGATGTGCCGCGACCACGGCAAGAACGACGGCATGACCGACGAACAGCTCAAGGAACTCTACCACATGCTGGCACTTGGCGCACTCAAGTATTTCATTCTCAAGGTCGACCCCACCAAGAACATGCTCTTCAACCCCGCTGAGAGTATCGACTTCAACGGCAACACCGGCCCCTTCATCCAGTACACCCACGCTCGCATCCGCAGCATTGTGCGCAAGGGCGAAGAGCAGGGCATCAAGGTTGGCGACAAGATGGAAGCCATCGACACCCTTACCGACAAGGAGCGCGCCGTCATCAAGACCCTCCACGACATGCCCGGCGTTGTGGCCTCGGCTGCCAACAATTTCAGCCCCGCCATGATTGCCAACTACGCTTTCGACCTGGCCAAGGCCTTCAACTCTTTCTATCAGGACACCCCCATCCTCCGCGAAGAGAACGTGGCCCTCAAGACTTTCCGCGTGCAGCTCTGTGCCGTGGTTGCCCAGGCCCTCAAGAACACCATGCACATCCTCGGCATCGATGTGCCTGAGCGCATGTAATTGATATTATGGCAGTGAGTCTCGTTTTTTTAGTGCGAGGCTCACTGTTTCAAATATATATAGAAGATGAAAGTTGTGAAGATGTTTGACGGACTGGGCAACCAGCTTTTCCAGTATGCCCTACTTGTGGCACTGCGTGAGCATTACCACGAACAGGTGTGGATGGATATCAGTTGGTTTGAGACCGGGCATGCGCATAACGGATTTGAACTTTCGCAGATCTTCAACATCACGGCACCCACAGCCACGAAAGAAGACGTGTTGCGACTTCGCCCTATTCCGGGACATAAGAAGCTGTCGCGCTACCTGATCAGCCTGTTCCCTAATTTGGAGTGGCGCTATCAGGAGGACAAGATTGTTGACTATTACCCAGAAGTGTTTGAAATGAAGCGTGTTGCTCTTTTCCAAGGCTGGTGGCAGCATTACGAATATTTTGAGCAGTGTCGCGACATATTATTGAAGGAATTTTCGCTCAAGCAGCCTTTAGATGAGCGGAACCAAGCCCTTTATGAAGAGATGAATGCCAACCCAAAGGCTGTGAGCGTGCATGTGCGCCGGGGCGATTACTTGAGAGCCTCCTATATCGCGTTTCTAGGAGTGTGTCCGCCGGAATATTATCGGGATGCCGTTGATCGAGCCCAGCAATTAGTTGGCGAAGATGCTGATTTTTATGTGTTCTCGGACGATATGGCGTGGTGCAAAGAGACCTTGCCGCGATATATATCGCCCGACAAGATACGATTTGTTGACTGGAATAGAGGGCCTGACAGCTATAAAGATATGATACTCATGACGGCTTGTCGCACCAATATCATAGCCAACAGCACCTTTTCGTGGTGGTCAGCCTACCTCAACCGGCATGCCGACGCCATCACCCTAGCACCGGAGAAATGGTGGAGGAATGGTTGTTCCAAGCCCATAGAGATGCCGCACTGGGAACTCATTCCATTTGAATTTGAGTCCGTTGAGTCATGTTTGGAGGCAAAGAGTGGCGGCCGCTGAGCCTCTTGCAACCCTCAGCCGCTCGTCAGTAAAAACAAGCTACTTTTAATCAAAACGATATAACATGTATTACCAGTTCGATTATACTATCCCCAACTTCATCTGCGACAATCACGACACCCTTACCATGTGGGGTTGCGCGCGGCTTCTGCAGCAGGCTGCCGACAACCACACCAAGCTTTTCGGCATCGGTTTCCAGCAGCTCATCCAGCAGCACAAGGCCTGGGTACTCTGCCACACCTATTACGATGTCCGCCGCCTGCCTGTGGATTACGAGCAAGTCATAGTCCGCACCTGGTCGCGTGGCACCAACGGCCTTTTCGCATGGCGTGATTTTCAAATGATTGACAAGGATGGCAATGTCATCGTGGCTGCCTCAACCTCTTGGGTTGTAATCGACACCCAAGCCCGCCATGTGGTCCGCCTGGGCGAGATTGTCAATGGATTTGAGCACCATCCCGACTTGGCTACCGACATCGACAAACTGCCGCGTCTGCGTGTGCCCAAGGACAGCGTTCCCGAGCAACTGGTTGTCGGCCAGCCTGTAAATCTCTCCATGCTCGACCATACCCAGCATGTCAACAATGCCGAGTACATCAAATGGGTGTTCGACCATCTGCCTGAAGGCTACACCACCGCCGCACCATTCAAACTGCATGTGGAATACATCAAAGAGACCCAGCCCGGCGAGGAAGTCAGCATCAGCCTCCACCGCCTGCCGGAAAACAACGAACTGCTGTTCCAGATTGACAATTCCCAAACCTCAGCTGCCGTCATCGTTACGCTTCAAAAATAGAATCTATCATCATGATTTTCAAGACCAACACCAGTCGACTCATCCTTCTTGCCGCACTGCTTCTCGTGGCCGGTGCTGCCAATCCCACTTTCGCCCAGCGCAAAGCTCGTAAAGCGCAGCCCCCCGTGGCCGACACCCTGGCCGGCTTGCAGCGCATCGATGAGGTGCTGCATCTCATCAATAATGAGTATGTTACCGAACCCAATACCGACAAACTTTCTGAAACGGCCATCCGTGCCATGCTCACCAGTCTCGACCCCCACAGCATCTACATTCCCGCCAGGGAGGTTGAGCGCACCAACGAGGCTCTGCAGGGCAATTTCGATGGCGTAGGCATCTCGTTCACAATCTTCAACGACACCATCTGTGTCAGCGAGGTCATTGCCGGCGGCCCTTCGGAAAAGGTGGGTCTGCTGTCTGGCGACAAGTTCCTGTACATAGACGGCATTCAGTGCACTGGCGATAGTGCCAAGCAAGCCTTCGTCTACCGCCATCTGCGTGGCAAGAAAGGCACTACAGTCGTGGTGGATGTGCTGCGCGGCAAAGAAAAATTAAACTTCCATATAGTCCGAGACAAGATTCCCATCCATTCCATCGAGGTCTATTTCATGGAGGACGACTCCATCGGCTACATCAGCCTCCTGCGCTTTGCGCGCTCCTCGGTCAGCGAATTCCGCACTGCCCTCCGTGAACTCAAAAACCAGGGCATGAAATCTCTAATTCTCGACCTCAGAGGCAATTCCGGCGGTTTCCTTGATGTCGCCTGCGGCCTGTCTAATGAGTTCATCAGCCGTGGCCGCCTCCTAGTCTATCAGGAAGGCCGCAATGTGAAGCGCCAAGACTTCCGGTCCAATTTCTTCGGCTCATTCCGCGAGGGCGACCTCGTGGTGCTGGTGGACGAAAATTCGGCTTCGGCTTCCGAGATTGTCAGCGGTGCCGTGCAGGACTGGGATCGCGGAACGATTATTGGCCGCCGCACTTTCGGTAAGGGATTGGTTCAGCGCATGTTCCCCCTCGCTGACGGAGGCCAGCTGCGCATCACCACGGCCCGCTACTACACCCCCTCGGGCCGCTGCATCCAGCGTCCATACGACAAAGGCAATGCCGACTATAACAATGAATATTCCAAGCGCTACAAGCATGGCGAACTGTTCACGGCCGACTCCATACATTTTCCCGACTCGCTCAAATTCAAGACTTTCGGCGGACGTACCGTGTATGGCGGCGGTGGCATCATGCCCGACATCTTTGTGCCCATCGACACCACCCCGGCCTCCAAGTTCTATCAGGAGTGCCGCCGCAAAGGTGTGCTGAACCAGTTCCCGCAGTACTATGCCGACCGCTATCGCAACACCGCGCTCACGGCCGATTTCCAGTCCTTTATGGCCAACGATTCGCTGCTCAACCTCGACTCCCTTTTTTATGTCTTCGCATTGGAAAAAGGCATCAACCGCGACAGCATCCAAGAAACCCAGGCCGACAGTATCGTCACCTTCAACGACCATTTCTTATCCCTTCAGATTAAAGCACTTGTGGCCGACCGACTTTTTGGCCGCGGCCATTACTACCGCATTATGAAGAATGAAGATCGTGTTTACCAGACCGCTTTGGACAAACTGCGCAAGAAAGGAGATGCCAAGCATGAAGAATAGCTTTGTTCTCCTGGCAGCTGTGTCGCTCCTGATGGGGGCTTGCAAGCATACCGTGCAGATGCCTTCCGCTTCGCTGCCCGAAGTGCCTGAATATGAAAAGGTCAGCTGTTGCCGCACCTTCAAGCTTGACGGTTCCGACACCATCTGGGGCGAGTCGGAATATTATGAGTACGACAGCCGTGGCCGGTTCCTTACTGTCACCACCCTCAATGCTGGCCGCACCATGAACCGCCTGGTCACTTTTGCCTATTGCGGCTGCACCGACACGATGCGTATCTATGATGGCAGCCGTCGTCTCCTCCGCACATTCATCCACACCTATACCGATAGCTCATTCCTTCCAGAGCCACCCTTCGAGGGTCCTTTCTATCAGCATGTTGTGCGCAGCGAGTGCTACGACCCAAGCGGCACCTTGATCACCCTGACCAACAACACCTTCGACGACCATCTGCGCATCACCCAGACCGATGGTTTCGATGTCAGCGAAGGCATTCTCTATTCGGCCAACTTGTATTACGATTTTGGCTCCGACTATACCATTGTGCATAACCCCAAGTCGGAGAACGAAACCATGCAGCAAGGCAGCCGCACCTATGCCGACCCACTCTGCCGCTATCCTGTCTCTCATCTGCGCCAGCTTCCCCGGGGCACCTACGAGGAACGCTATGCCTACGATTCCTTAGGCCGTCGCACTAGCTATGTGGGTAACTATGTGGGAGTTACGGTCGACAGCATTGAGTATCTCTACCTCTCCGACCACATCCACGAAATCGACTACGAGAACTCTTCGCACACCGTAAGATATTATTGCCGCTAACCCTTCACATCCACCCTTCACCCGTAGTAAGCCCGTTCCTTATCCTATATTTATTCTATAGTTATACCTTATTTATTCTATTACATATAGTATAAATATAGTATAACTAAGGTATAAATAAGGTAAAACGAGCGGGGTTACTGCGGGACTGATGCTTCTGTGGAGGTGCAGACAGCTGGGCAGAATAGGTTGATATGTGCCTTTCTAGGCTCAACGTATTGATATTCAAATGTATGGTAGACCTTGAGGAAAATAAAGTTGGAATACTTGAAAAATGTTTGTATCTTTGCAGTCTGAACCGATTTTAGTATATAAAATATAACATGTATGAAAACTAGACTATTAGCTTTGATTGCCATGTTTTTTGTGATGCATGGCTTTGTGCAGGGGCAGCCGCGGGTGGCGGAAATCCCAAGCCTGCAGACCGACATTTCGATTGTCAGATACTGGCAGGATGAGTACAGTGTGGCGTATGCGTGGGATGCGCGCGGAACAAACTGCTTTATGCTGATTGACCGTAATTCCACGTCTGTCAAGCGCCTAGATGTTCCTTCCGGAGTCAGGGTGAATGACTTCAGGATAATGCACGACTCGGTGTACCTTGGCGGCCAGATTGTCGTGGGCGGTGTGAATCGAGGTCTGCTGGCCAGCTTCTCGCTGCACGATGTGATGAGCGGTGCGGGCAATTTCAATTATGCGGTAATGCTCCCAGCTCCTCTGTCTGATTATTGGGGTACAGTTAGACTCAATGACCAAGTTGCCGATGTGAAGCGGATAGCCTTGTATGAGTTTGAAGGCCGGGTGAACGTGGCCTATATCGCCGACAACTATATTGGCCGAGATTCGGTGAGGATTGGCCACGGCTGGGCGGCATACGATGCGACGTCTGGCAGTTGGCGCAGCAACTTGATGTACAACAGGCCCGGGAGAGAGGTCTATACAGACATCATGACGACCGACGACTATGTGGTGGCATTGGGCAGAGAAATCGCCACCTCAAAGCTGGTAATGAGAGCCTATAGGAAATTTGACTTCATGAATCCGGATGTGTCGGACGATGGAATAATGTTTCTGCCATTATCAACTGTGAAGATATTCGCAGACGCACTTCCGGAAGAGTACAAGGGAATGAAAGCTGTGGACGATGGAATGCCGACAAACGTAGTAGCGTTGGTTTCTCTTCAGGGCACTTCGCCGTTTGCGGTTGTGAATGAAAAGAAAACGGTTATTTGTGGGAACTAAAAATAGTTAAAAATAATATGAAAAAAATATCAATCTTTTTATTGGGCCTGCTAAGCTTTGTGCAGGTTTTTTCCCAGTCCTCGGCGGGATGTTCGGATACATCGTATGTCAGATATTTACAGTTTGATATCTGGGATTGGCAGCAGGCGGACAGCAACCGGATTATTTCTTGGTGGAATCTTGTTTTCCCATATACCCAAATGGCTCCTATGGGTCAGGATATCTTACAGTACAATTATACGTCCAATCCTAATGGCGTGAAGGTTGTGGGGCTGTCGGTATGGAGCCCTAGTCGTGCGAATAGTTCTCTTATGTTTGCGCCGGAGAATCTATATCTTTATGATGCCCAGCCGGATGAGTTCCAATTGCTGGCGCAGGTGCCCTGGTCGGTTGATGATACGGCAAATCTTCACGAATTTCCGTTCTGGGTAACCATGGCGCCTCCGTGCACACCAAAGCCTACTATCCATCATGATACTGATGCCATGTATGACTACTACTTCGACACCCCTATCATTGTTCGTGATTCGTTTTATGTGGGTTGTTCGACCAACTCTTTGAATGGTTATATATCATACGCTGTTTTTCGGGCAGGACTGATAAGCAATCATGATTGCCCTATACCACCGATTCTGTGGAAGATATACAACCATTCTTCAAGTGCATACACTAATTGGTATCCGAAAGGCGAGTGGACGTATGCCTATTCTGACAATTTCTTGATGGTGCTGCCGATAATAGAGGTGATAGACTCGGGGTATGTGCCCCCCTGCGAGGCCCTGAGGGGAGTGTATCTGCGTGGCAGCGGGACGGACACGGTGCAGGTGCGGTGGACGGCCGACAGCCGG
>JAZLLD010000082.1:0-15566 GCA_045597945.1 Bacteroidales bacterium | reverse complement strand
ACCCAGGGCACTATCGCCTACCTCATCGAGATGGGTCTGCGCAACGTGATGGCCCGCCACGATATCCACCGCGATGTGGTCACCCTCGTCACCCAGGTGGCTGTCAACGCCAACGACCCCATGTTCCAGAATCCCACCAAGCCTGTGGGACCTTACTACACCAAAGAGCAGGCCGACGAACTGGCTGCCGCTACCGGTGCTGTCTATAAAGAAGACCCCAAGGGTCGCGGCTGGCGCAAGGTTGTTGCCTCCCCCCGTCCCACCCGCATCAACAACATCAAGATTGTCAAGGAATTGGCCAAGGCCGGTCACATCGTTGTCACTGTTGGTGGCGGCGGTATCCCCGTGGTTGAGGAGAGCGACTATGTAAAAGGCGTTGAGGCAGTTATCGATAAGGACCTCGCTAGCGCACTCTGCGCCATCGAGATTGGTGCCGATGAGTTCTACATCCTCACCGATGTGCCCAAGGTATACATCAACTTCCGCAAGGAGGATGAGAAAGCTCTGGACACCATCACCGTCAGCGAGGCCAAGGCTTACCTCGAGGCAGGTCATTTTGCCGAGGGCAGCATGGCTCCCAAGGTTCGCGCAGCCATCATGTTTGTTGAACACGGCGGCAAAGAGTGCATCATCACCGAGGCCGGCCAGCTCGACAACCCCAACTGCGGCACCCGCATCGTACAGGACAAATAATTTTAAACAAGTATGGGTTACATAGACAAGTTAGTTAATTCCGAAGGATTCGGCCGATTCCGCAGAACGTGTGTGACATTTGGTTGTGTCATAACTGCTGTGGCACTGGTGCTCAAATACCTGTTGGCTAACAGGGAGTTTGGTAGCACGCTACTTGTCACAGGCTTGGGAGTTTTGAGCCTCTTTGCTTTTCTTTTGGCCTATCGCAAACCCAAACATATTGAGTTTGAGCCATCACTAATGAGCCCTGCCCAACGTCTCTTCACATCCAAAGGCCTGGCCAATTTCATGTGCAAACTCGATGGCTATGGCGCAAGCCTAGGTCTCATTGGCCTGCTATTCAAACTCAACCATTGGCCCGGCGGCACTAAGATGCTCTACCTAGCTGTGCCCACACTCCTCATTGTGGGCATTATGCACCTTGCCAAGTATCTCCTCACCCGAGACCTGCGTCCTTTAAATTAATGAATAAATACTAATAATTAAAATACTAACAAAATGGCTTACAATTTAAGAAATCGTAACTTCCTGAAGATTTTAGACTTCAGCCCCAAGGAACTCCAGTACCTCCTCGACCTCGCTCGCGACCTCAAGCGCGCTAAATACGCTGGCACCGAGCAGCCCAAACTCACTGGCAAGAACATCGCTCTTATTTTTGAGAAAACCTCTACCCGCACCCGTTGCGCTTTCGAGGTTGGTGCTAAGGACCAGGGTGCTCATGTCACCTATCTCGGCCCCACTGGCAGCCAGATCGTCGTTAAAGAGAGCATGAAGGACACCGCTCGCGTCCTCGGCCGCATGTTCGACGGTATCGAGTATCGTGGTTTCGACCAGGCTACCGTTGAAGAACTCGCTCAGTACGCTGGCGTTCCCGTGTGGAATGGTCTCACCGCTGAGAGCCACCCCACCCAGATCCTCGCTGACTTCCTCACCATGCAGGAACATGTCGACAAGCCCCTCAACCAGGTTACTTTCGCTTATGTTGGCGATGCTCGCTACAACATGGGTAACAGCCTCATGGTTGGTGGTGTGAAGATGGGTATGGACACCCGCATCGTTGCTCCTAAGGCTCTCCAGCCCGCTCCTGAACTCATCGCTGAGTGCCAGAAGATCGCTGCTGAGACCGGCGCTAAACTCACCGTCACCGACGACCCCGTGGTCGGCGTTAAGGGCTGCGACTTCATCTACACCGACGTTTGGGTATCCATGGGCGAACCCGCTGAGGTTTGGAAAGAGCGCATCGAGCTCCTCATGCCCTTCCAGGTCAACAGCCAGATGATGAAGAACACCGGCAACCCCAAGTGCAAATTCATGCACTGCCTCCCCGCTTATCACAACCTCGAGACCAAAGTTGGTCGCGACGTTCATGAGCAGTTCGGTCTCGATGGTATCGAGGTTACCGAAGAAGTTTTCGAGAGCGAAGCTTCCATCGTCTTCGACGAGGCTGAGAACCGCATGCATACCATCAAGGCTGTCATGGTTGCTACCCTCGGCGACTAATACCATTTAAGAATTAATAATTAAGAATTTAATAGTAAATACATTAATTTCTTCAATTTAGTTCTTTGATTAAGATTTAAGATTTATGAGTACTTCATCATGGGGCAAGACGAGGCTTCATACACTCCTAAGTCTTAAATCTTAATATCTTAAATACGATTGAATATGACTAAGAAACAAATTATCGGTCTTTTGGTATCCATCATCGCATTCTTTGTGATATGGTTCATGCCTTCTACCGCTTTCGGCATCGATGGTCTCACTGTCCTTCAGCAGCGCACCATCGCCCTTTTCGTTTTTGCCGCTCTGATGTGGATTTTCGAGTCTATCCCCAGCTGGACCACCTCCGTCCTCATCATCGTTGTGGCATTGCTCACCTTGTCTAACAAAGGCTTGGGCTTCCTCATGGTCGACGCCTCGGGTGCTGAACTCGAAGGCGTTATGAAGTACACCAAGATTATGTCCGCTTTCGCCGACCCCGTAGTCATGCTCTTCCTCGGTGGTTTCACCTTGGCCATCATGGCTCAGAAATACGGTCTTGATGTCACCCTCGCCCGCGCACTTCTCAAACCCTTTGGCACCAATCCCAAGATGGTCCTCCTTGGCTTCCTCGTAGTCATCGCCGTGTTCTCCATGTTCATGAGCAACACTGCCACCGCTGCTATGATGCTGGCCTTCCTGGCTCCCATCCTTGCCACCTTCCCCGACGACGACAAGGGTAAGATTGGCCTCGCCCTCTCTATCCCCATCGCTGCCAACATCGGCGGTATTGGCACCACCATCGGCACACCTCCTAATGGCACTGCCGTCTCCAACCTTGAGACCGCTTTTGGCATCAATATTTCTTTCGGCGAGTGGGCCATCCACATGATGCCCTTCGTCTTCATCATGATCCTCATCGCCTGGGTTGTCCTCCAGATCATGTTCCCCTTCAAGGGCAAGAAACTTGAAGTCAACATCCCCAAGAACGACAAGCCCACCACCTGGCGCACCAAGCTCGTCTGGATCACCTTCGCAGTCACCATTCTCCTCTGGGCCACCGAGAGCCTCACCAAGATCAGCTCCAACATCGTTGCCCTCATCCCCCTGGCAGTATTTGTCTGCACCGGCACCTTCACCAAGGAAGACATCAAGCAGCTCGACTGGAGCGTCCTCTGGCTCGTTGCCGGTGGTTTCGCACTTGGTTATGCTATGCTTGACATCGACAAGGGCGGCACCGGCCTCGGCGCTGCGCTCGTCAACGCCATCCCCTTCGGCAGCATGAGCATCGTGCTCGTGTTCGTCATCGCTGGCCTCGTGTGCTACCTGCTGTCCAACTTCATCAGCAACTCTGCCACCGCTGCATTGCTCATCCCCATCCTCTGCGCTGTCTCCACTGGTCTCTCCGAGAATCCCGCATTCGATTCTTTCGGCGGCACCAAGGCAATGGTCATCTTCGTGGCCACCTGCGCATCTCTGGCAATGCTCATGCCCATCTCCACTCCTCCAAACGCCATCGCATTCTCCACTGGTCTCATCAAGACCAAGGATATGCTCAAGGTGGGTGGTGTTATCGGCGCCATCGGTCTTGTCTTCGCCTTCTTCTGGCTCACCAAGATCTTCCCCTTCTAGAATGTAGATTGTAGATTTTAGAATGTAGATTGTAGAGTTCTGGGTACGGAGCCATTTGGCGCGTCAGCCTACTCTACAATCTACATTCTTTAATAATTAATAACATGAAAAAAGTCTTATTAGCTATTGTATCACTGACTGTTATCGCTTCTGCTTTTGCTCAGAACGATGCTCAGAAAAAACTTGAAAACCGAGTTACCAAACTCGAAAAAGAAGAAATACAGCTCGACAACACCGCCAAGAACCACGAAGCTCGCCTTCAGAAAATCGAAAAGAAACTGCGCGCCGTGCCCTATGGCTTTGTCCGCAACTATTTCAACTTCGACAGCCGCAACACCTACACCGTCATCGGTGGCGAGTACAACATGATTCCTTATGATGAGAAGTGGAACGTGACCGAGCAGTTTGCTCAGGAAAACAATGTGGAGCACGTAGACCTCAATGCCGTTCCCTCTGCCCACCTCTTGGCCATCACCACCCGCCTGGGCTTCAACATCGAGGGTCCCGATGTCTTCGGTGCCAAGACCACCGGTAAGATGGAGGCCGACTTCGGCGGTTTCAGCACCACCAACTCTGTGCTCCGCATCCGCCACGCTTATGTTAAGATGAATTGGGAAGACACCGCCAAGCATCTCAACCAGGAACTCCTCGTCGGTCAGACCTGGCATCCTCTCAGTGGCGACATCATGCCCGAGGTTCTCGGCATGGCCGCTGGTGCACCTTTCCGCGCCCATAGCCGCACTCCCCAGGTTCGCTACATCATGTATCACGGCAACCTCGGCCTCACCGCTGCCGCCCTCTACCAGCTGCAGTACATGTACAACGGCCCCAGCTACAGCGCCGGTTCCTGGACCAGCACCAACAGCACCAGCTTTGCCTACAACGCCATCATGCCCGAGCTCTTCCTCGGCGTCCAGTTCAAGAACAAGAACATCTACACCCAGTTGGGTAGCACCATGCAGCCCATCCGTCCCCGCAACTTCGGCTATCAGACCATCACCGATGCTGCCGGCACTGCCACCACCTTCCAGACCCCCGTCAACGAGATGATGTTCTCCTTCACTCCCACCTTCTACTTCCAGTACACCAAAGACCTCTGCGCTGTGAAGTTCCGCACCATGCTGGCCTCCAACACCAGCCATGTCAACCAGCTCAACGGCTACGGCGTGACCGACGTGGCTGCCGACGGCACTTGGAGCTACGCACCCATCAAGGCCACCATCAGCTACCTCAACTTCGCTTATGGTAAGAAATACCGCGCCAACCTCTTCCTTGGTTATATGAAGAACCTCGGTGCTGGTCAGGACCTCTACAACTTCGGCACCGACGAGGCTGCCAAATACCTTGTCTTCATGAAGGGCGGCAACAACTTCACCGGCCTCAACAGCATCTATCGCATCGCCCCCTCCATCAGCTACAACCTGCCCCACTTCAACCTCGGTCTTGAGTACGAGTGGACCGCCTGCACCTATGGCCAGCAGGCCGCCAACGGCAGCATCCTCAACAACGACAAGCTGCACCAGGTTGCCAACAACCGCATCTGCGTCCTTGTCAAGTACAACTTCTAATGCGCCGGGCCGACCCTCGCGAGTCAGCCCGTATCATACAAAACCTGAAGATATATTCTAGAAGATAGAGTGTAGATTGTAGAATGTAGTGGCCGTCGCGCCAAAAGTCCCGTATACGGAACTTTAAAACTACATTCAACAATCTACATTTTTTTTACCCTCGCTAACTCTACAACCACCATATTTTCAGAATCTGGCAGTTCGCAAGTCTGCCTGACTGGTATTGTTGGCTTGCGGCTGTTTTGTAAGGTATTGATAAAGCTGAATCCTAGTCGGTTGGAACGGCCGGCATATTTGTAAGATTGTAATTTTGCTGCGATTTGCGTTGAAACAAGAAAATTTTTGTATCTTTGCAGTAGATACCAGATTGCGTGAATGCTACATAACGCACTGATATACATGACTATTTTTGTCAAAAAAGTGGGAATGGTACAGAGTATAAAAATAAATACATTAATATAATAGATTTGAAATATGGCTTTTTCTGAAATGATCGCGAACAATTCGCCCATCACCAACTTGGTGGATCTGATGGGTCTGCAACATGGCAATCCGCTGGGCATAGCTCCCGTATGGCAACTGGTAGGCATTGGCGTAGTGGCGCTGGTAATGGAGTATTTCCTGCACCAAATCCGCTGGCGTCAGAAACCTCAGTATTACCCCGTGATGTTCACTCTGCTGGGCGTGGTGACGCTGGGTCTGTATTACTACTGCTTCCAGAGTGGTCTGCCTGAGTACTTCAACGCAGCGCATGGCGGCAAGTACACTGCCATCGCCTGGTTCTGCGACCACAATATCGTAGGCTGGGGTTGGGCCATCGTGGGTATCGTGAGTCTGATTGTGGGACTTTATATTGTGCTGTGCGCTGTCCAGCAGGCCTGTGCTCAACTGACCATGTATGCCGATCCCAAGCTGGTGGAAACCAAGCCTTGGAAAGAATTGAAGCTGGGTGTGTACGTGGCCATGCTGCCCGTGGTGATGGTGCTCATTGGGTTGCTGATCAGTGTGACTGCTACCTCGTGGCTGTTCCTGGTGGGCTCGTTGCTGCTGTTGGCTTTCGTGGTGGTGAAGAGCGTACTGGACTGCCGTCGCACACATAGCGTGCTGTGGGGTGTGGGCATCAACCTGACGTTCTTGGTTGGCATGATACCTATCTGCATCTTGTCGACCGGCATGATTGAGAACGCCTTCGCCTACATCATCGCCATCCTGGCCCTGTTCACAGGTGCCAAGGCTCGCAAGAAAGAGGCTAAGTAGAACGTAGAGGGGAGAATGTAGGATTGGCTGTCGCACCACATGCTCTGCGCTCTCCCCGTACATGGAACTCTACACTCATCATTCATAAATCAAAAGAATGCTTTACGAATTGGATTTGCACTGCCAGATGATTCTGGAGGAGTACCGCGACCGTCAGCCTGTGTATGAAATCATGCGACGCGTGGTTACTGACCAGCTGCACCGTGTGCTGAAGGAAAATAACATAGCGGTGACCGGCATGGAATCGCGAATCAAAACCGAAGACAGCCTGGCCGGCAAACTGGAGTTGAAAGGTCATAAGTACGCCACCATCAGCGACCTGACCGACATTGTGGGCGTGCGGGTGATTGCGTTCTACAACGACGATGTGGACAAAATCTCGGCATTGGCAGAAAGCCTGTTTGACGTGGACTGGTCCAACTCGGTGGACAAACGCAAGATGCATGAATTGGACAGCTTTGGCTACAACTCTCTCCACTACATCTGTCGGATACCCAAGGAACTGTACTTCGACCCCCAGTGGCCCGAGGTGAACGAAATCAGATTCGAACTGCAGATGCGCACCACCCTGCAGCACATGTGGGCCAACATGTATCACGACACCGGCTACAAGTCGGGAGTGGAAGTGCCGATAGAGCACCTGCGCACCCTCAACCGCCTGGCTGGCATGCTGGAACTGGCAGATGACGAATTCGGTCGCATCCGCACCACCATCAACGACTATCGCCGGCAGGTGAGCGCATTGGTGGCCAGCGGCAATTTCGACGAAGTGAAGCTGGACGGCGATTCGTTCAAGAGCTATCTGAAACTGAAGCCTTTCGACAAGCTAAACCAGCGTATTGCCGCCATCAACCAGGCCGAGATCCAGCCTGCCAGCGCCATGCCCTACCTCACCATCTTCCGCAAGATGGGTTTCAAGACCTTGGGCGACATAGAGCTGTGCATGAAAAAATACGGCGAAGACGCCTACCAGCTGGCCGTGCACCAACTTGGGTTGACCGACCTGGATATCATCTCCTCCACGCTAGCGGTGCAGAACCTCTGCATCGTGCACATACTGGAGAACGGGGGCGGTGTCCCTGGCCTCAAATGGCTGATGGACAACCTTTACAACCCATCGGAGAGCAACCAGGTGATGGCAGAGCAGATATTCGATCAGGCAAGCAAACTATCCTTCATGAACAAAAGTGAAT
This sequence comes from Bacteroidales bacterium, assembly GCA_045597945.1. Taxonomy (GTDB): domain Bacteria; phylum Bacteroidota; class Bacteroidia; order Bacteroidales; family P3; genus Colimorpha. Next base: position 7,744 of record JAZLLD010000082.1, on the reverse strand, counting down.
AGTGAAATAGTGAACAGTGAAATAGTGAACAGTGAACAGTGAAATAGTGAATAGTGCGCCAACCTCAATTCACAATTCACTACTTCACAATTCACAAAACAAGCGCCATCCACAATTCACTAAAAAAACAACACCCCCATGGCAAACAAACACATTGATTCATCCCTGCTGGACAAAGCCATCAACTTTGCTGTGGAAGCTCACCGCAACACCGAGCGCAAGGGCAAAGGCTTTCCTTATATCGTCCATCCGCTAGAAGCCGTGGCCATCGTGGCCACCATCACCGCCGACCAGGAGATGCTGGCCGCAGCAGCGCTACACGACGTGGTGGAGGACACTCCCACCACGGTTGAAGACATCCGTGCCCGGTTCGGCGACCGAGTTGCTCGGCTGGTGGCCGCCGAGTCCGACCCCGAAGTGGAGGGCATGAGCCGTGAGGCGAGTTGGCGGTTCCGCAAAGAGGCTGCCATTCGGCAACTGGCCAGTGCCTCGCGCGAGGCCAAGATAGTAGCTCTTGGCGACAAATTGTCGAATATGCGTGCCATTGCGCGCGACTATGCGGTGCAGGGCGACGAACTATGGCAGCTATTCAATGTGAAGGATCCTGCAGATCATGCGTGGCATTACAGGGGTCTGGCCTCGGCCTTGGAAGAGTTGTCCGACACCTTTGCCTACAAAGAATTCATCCAGTTAGTTGACAAAGTATTTGGCCTATGAAAAAACATTCGTTCCGCACCACCCTCAGCCTCTGGGTGTTGGGCATCACTATCGCCATTATCGGTATCACCTTTGCGGCCTGCACCTACTTTGCGGCACGCAATGCCCAGCGCGATGTGCATGTGATTGCCAATGCGCAGATCGACAACGCCATCGGTCTGCTGGACTCGGAGCTGGCCAAGGCCGAGGTGACGGCATCCAACTTCGCTCCCCAGAGCCAACTGGAGGCCGTGGGCTTTCAGCCCGACTCGGTGTATGCCTTCTTTGAGCGCTTTTTGGAAAACAATCCGCATCTGTTTGGCGTGGCCATAGGCTATGAGCCTAACTATGTGCCGGGCCACCCTGACGGTTTTGCACCTTACGTGTTGCGTAGCGACACTGGCTTTATCCACTACGACATATTTCAGCTGAAGCAGTATCGCGACCGCCCGTGGTATCGCGGCACCTTGGAGCTGGGGCACGGCCAATGGTCCGAGGCCTTTGTCGAGAGCAGTGGCAAATGGGTAATCACCTCTTATTGCCTGCCCCTGAGAGACAGCCACGGACAAGCAATAGGTGTGCTGGCGCTCGACGTATGCATGGATATGCTGGGCGACACATTGCAGTCGCTCAATCCCTACCCCAACTCAATGCTGTCGGTTATCGACCATAGCGGCATGTTTGTAGCCCACCCCAACCACGACAATATCTTGCACCAAACCATCACCTCGCTGATTGAGAAAAATGGGCAGAGCCCCGACTCTCGGATCATGGAGCAGATTGCCCAAGGGGTGCGTGGAAGCGGACAATACAAGATGGACGGCAAAGTGCGCTATCTGTATTTTGCCCAAGCCAAGCACGTAGACTGGACTGTGATACTGGATGTGCCTCGCGGCGATATTGCTGGTGGACTGGATTCGATGCTGATGATGATGCTGGTAATTATGATTGTGGGAGTGCTGGCAATATTGTCTGTGTGCGGCATCGTCATCTCCCGACTCACTCGCCCCATAGAATTGTTCACCTCGTCGGCCCGCCAGATTGCCAGCGGCAACTTCCACGCAGAAGTTCCTGAGGTTGAGTATGCCGACTTGCGACATCTGCAGGAGGCGCTGTCGCAGATGGAGCGGTCGTTGGACCAGTATGTCACTGACCTCAAGTCAACCACTGAGGTTAAAGCCCAGATTGAAGGAGAGCCGAATATCGCTCGCCGCATACAGATGGCATTGGTGCCGAAAATCTTCCCACCTTTTCCCAACCGCAAGGACATGGACCTATATGCCTCGCTGATTCCGGCCAAGGCTGTGGGCGGAGACCTATATGACTATTTCATCGATGGCGACAACCTGCTGTTCTGCATCGGCGATGTGAGCGGCAAGGGCATACCGGGAGCGCTCATGATGGCCATCACCCGCAGCTTGTTCCGCAATATCGCCATGCATGAACAATCCCCCTCCGCCATAGCCACGGCACTCAACAACGCCATCTCTGAACATAACGACGAGAATATGTTTGTCACCATGTTCATAGGCAGTTGCAACCTGAAAACCGGACAGCTGACTTGCTGCAATTGCGGCCATAATGCTCCCGCGGTGGCTTTGGCCGGACAAGGTTTCCAATTCATGAATTCGCTGCCCACCAACTTGCCTATCGGCGTGGTGGATGGTTTTGAATATGCCGAGGTGACGACCCAAATCGTGCCGGGAACTTATATCATGCTGTATACCGATGGCGTTACCGAGGCTGAGAATGCCGATAAGGAACTGTTTGGCGACGAACGCCTGCTGCAAGCGCTCTCGGTTCGCGAAGCCTCACCCATGTCGAACATCCATGCTGTTCTGAATCAGGTGACTGATTTTGTCCAGGGCGAAGAGCAGAGCGACGACATTACTCTGTTGTGCATCCTCTATCTAGGCGATACATTCCGTCTCTCGCTCCGCAACAGGCTGGACGACATGCAACAGCTGCATCCGTTCGTCTGCAAGGTGGCCGAGGCCTGGGGCATTGACGACCAGAAGTGTTTCCAGCTGAACTTGGCGCTGGAAGAGGCTGTGGCCAATGTGGTTAAATATAGCTATCCCCAAGGGAGCGAGGGCGCTATAGATCTCACAGCGCAGCGGATGGACAACACGATTACTTTCACCCTCACCGATAGTGGAAATCCCTTTGACCCCACAGCCAGCGGCCCCGTGGACACCTCGTTGGGCATCGAAGACCGTCCCATCGGCGGTTTGGGCATCCATCTAATCAAGCAGATGATGGATGATGTATCGTATCAATATGCTGGCAATAAGAATATTCTAACATTGAAAATCAACATCCTATGACTATAGAAATCAGCATCCAGGACAATTCGGTATTGGCACAGCTCTCTGGGCGTCTCGACACTGCCGCCACCACCCAGTTCGCCACCGATATGCAGCCTTTGTTGGACAATGCCGACAAACTCATCATCCTTGATTGTCGGGCTTTGGAGTTCATCTCATCAAGCGGGCTGCGTCTGTTCCTCTCGCTTCGCAAGGCTGCCCTCGCCCATGGGGGCAAGGTAACTCTCCGCAATTTGAACCCCCAAATCAAACAGGTGTTCACCATCACAGGTTTCACCACGCTGTTTGACTTCGACTAGTCTGGCGCTACAATATTTTTTTCTGTCATGCGTTATGGTATTATGAAAACGCTTGTCAATATCTTTGACCCTCAGGAGCCTTTGGCTGCCTATCTTTTTCTGAAGCAGTATTACGAGGAAGGCGACCGTCTGCTGTTTATCTCTACGCGCGAGGACCGTGGGGCGGTGGCCCAATATGCCGTGCTGTTGGGCGTTGCGGATGAGAGAATCTCGGTGATTTCGTTTCGGCGCGATGAGGACAGTTATATCTACGAGCGCATCTGCCGTCGCCTGCGGATGGCCTTGGATGGCAACATGGTGTATTGGGTGAATTTGGCAGGCGGGTCCAGGTATCTGGCCATGTCGGTGCAGCATGTCTTCTCGGAATTCGGTGCGCGTTTCTTTTATGTCCAAACACGTGAGAATCTGATTGTCTCGTCTTTCTTCGACAATAGTGTCGATGACAACGACGATGTGGTTGAGCCCATACGCTACCGTATGTCGATGACCGAATATTTTGCGCTCCACAATCTTGAACATGATCTTTTCTCGCGCAGGCATCTGCCTATCCGCGGAGCCGATGATGCGCAGATAATCTTTGATTGTTTTAAGGCTCGCAAACTTTCGGGCGAGGCTTTTCATGCGCTGGAGCTGCTCCGAACCTATTATCGCGGCACCAAGAATTCTGTCAGTCTGCAAAGTCTCCGTAGCGGCACAGTGCTTTGCTCCCAAGGTATCAGGGGTATTGACGAACTGTTGCAGCAGTTTCGTTTTGTTCCGCAGGCCGCCGATAGTCTGCAGCCGGATGAGATTGACTATCTGACGGGTGGCTGGTTTGAGGAGTATGTCTACTTCTTGATTCTGCAAAGTGTGTCGCCGCAGGAAATCGCGCTGGGCGTTCGTATTTCAAGACCTGGAGCGCAGCATGATAATGAGTTGGATGTGGTCTTCATCAAGGCCAACACGCTGTTTGTGGTTGAGTGCAAGACGGGTGTGGCTACCGACCATCTGTTCAACGAGATAGTCTATAAGGCAAGTGCGCTGAAGCAGTCGTTTTTGGGCAATTCGTCGCACAGCTATATCTTCACGTTGAGGAATGATTACGACCATCATCTGCAGCAGGTGTCGGACATGATGGGCATCGCGCTTTGTCCCAAAGGGGTGCTTGCCGACCCCAAGCAATTCGCCAAGGTGCGCGACCTGATGATTCAGCAGTCGCATGAGTTTGATTATTGAGTTCGTCCTGTTGCCTAAAGTATTCAGGCTAGTTCCCTTCACCATTCACTTTTTGCACACACACATGTTTTTTCCAATTGTCCAATTGTCCAAATGTCCAAGGTTAGTGAACAGTGAACAGTGATCAGTGATCAGTGAATTGTGAATAGTGAATTGACCGCGCCAGCCGTCCCCTCTTGAGAGGGGTGGCCCAACGGGCCGGGGTATGTATAAAAGGTCAATTTGATTGATTATTTATTGGTGACCTCTTAAAATTGGATAATCTAAGTTTCGCAAGCGAAACTTATGAACTGAAAGAAATTATCAGAAATGTTCCAGAAATTATTAATACTAGCAATTTCTGATTAATTTCTGGCAATTTCTTTCAGTCTTTCTAGCTGAGCTTGCTCAGCTAGAAAAAAATCTTTAGATGTTGCCAATAAAAATAGCGAGCGACCAACCCCGCACCCGGAACTCTACAATCTACACTCTTAAATCTAAAATCTCAACTCTGCACCTTTTGCCCTTTGCGTTTGGGAGAAGGGAAAACGCAAAGGGAATTTGATATTCCTACGCAGAGGGCAAAGAACGCAAAGCAGAGCTTGGAGCAAGCTCTTGGGGCGGAAGCCGTCTTGCTTGCAAGACAATCATTGCGCTCGTGGCAACCGAGAAAAAAACTCCCTTCGCACCCCTTGCCCTTTGCGTTTGGAAAAGGGGAAATAGTGAATTGAGGCTGGCGCCCAACCCCGCACCCGGAACTCTACAATCTGCAATCTACAATCTATAAGGATGGCTTTTTCTCAGTTTCGCAAGCGAAACTTATGAACTGAAAGAAATTATCAGAAATGTTCCAGAAATTTTTAATAACTAGCAATTTCTGATTAATTTCTGGCAATTTCTTTCAGTCCTTCTAGCCAAGCTTGTTTGGTTAGAAAAACAAATCAAGATGAGCCACTCTTTCTTACATATAAAAATACAATGAGTGTTGAGTCCTTAGGCCGACTTGCTGGTCGCACTTCTCATTCCAGGCAGAACCTGTAGCGGCGGATGGTTTCGGCAATGCCGAGGTAGAGCGCGTCGCTGATGAGTGCGTGGCCGATGGACACTTCGTCTAGCCAGGGAATGCAGGCATGGAAGTATTTGAGGTTCTCAAGGCTGAGGTCGTGGCCGGCATTGAGCCCGAGGCCGCAGTCGCGCGCTGTCTGAGCGGCGGCAACAAATGGGGCAATGGCTTTCTCTCGGTCGGCGCAATAGCCTTTGGCATAGCTCTCTGTGTAGAGCTCCACGCGGTCAGCTCCCACTTCCTTGGCCCCTTCCACCATCTCGGCCACAGGGTCTACAAACACCGACACACGGATGCCGCTCTCCTTGAACTGGGCCACGATGTCGCGCAGATAGTCGCGGTGCCGTAGGGTGTCCCAGCCCGCATTGCTGGTCAGCACGTTCTCGGCATCGGGCACCAGCGTCACTTGTGCTGGCCTCACTTTCTTGACAAGCTCCACGAACTGGGGCACGGGGTTGCCCTCGATGTTGAGCTCTTCTGTGCAGATTGGTTTCAGGTCGTAGACATCCTGATAACGGATGTGGCGCTCGTCGGGACGGGGGTGCACCGTGATGCCCTGCGCGCCAAGATTTTGGCAGTTGATGGCGAATTGCACCACATTCGGCACGTTGCCTCCGCGAGCGTTGCGTATAGTAGCAACTTTATTGATGTTTACACTTAGTTTTGTCATATTGTGTATTATTGTTTGTCATGTGGGGTTTATTGTTCGATGAATTTGGCCAATCGGGCTGCCAGTTCGCCCAGGCGGGTGGAATAGCCTTTCTCGTTGTCGTACCAAATTACTAATTTGCAGTAGTTTCCATCCATCACCATCGTCAGACTGGCGTCGAATATGGCGCTGTGGGTGTTGTCTATGATGTCGACGCTGACCACGGGGTCCTCGGTGTATTCCACAATGCTTTTCAGCTCGTTGCGTGCGGCATCCTTGATGGCATCGTTAATCTCCTGCGCCGTGGTGTCGGTGTTCAGCTGCACGGTGAAGTCGATGACCGATACATCGGGAGTGGGCACCCGCATGGCGAAACCGTCAAGTTTGCCCCGGAGTTCGGGAAGCACCAGTCCCACGGCCTTGGCTGCCCCGGACGAAGTGGGAATGATGCTGACCCCCATGGCACGGGCTTTGCGAAGGTCGGTATGGGGCTGGTCGAGAATCTTCTGGTCGTTGGTGTAGCTGTGCACAGTGTTGATGAGGCCGTGCTTGATGCCGAATTTCTGGTGGATTATCTTCACGATGGGCGAAAGGCAGTTGGTGGTGCATGAGGCATTGGAGATGAGCTGCAATTCGGGCTTCAGCACCTCGTCGTTGACACCTAGCACCACATGTGCGTCCACATCCTGCTCGGTTTCTGCCGGCACGGTGAGAATCACCTTCTTGGCTCCGGCGGCCAGATGCTTGTTCAGGGCAGTGCGTGTCTTGTTGCGCCCGGTGGATTCCACCACAATGTCTGCCCCCAATTGTCGCCAGGGCAGGTTTTCAATTTCCCTTTCCGACAGTATTCGTATGGCATGGTCGCCTACGATGATATGGGTGTCGTTGTAGTCGACATCGGCCTTGATGTTTACGTGTACAGAATCGTATTTCAGAAGATATGCCAGAGTGCGGGCGTCTGCCAAATCGTTGATGGCAACCACCTCTAGCTCGGGGTGCTTGAGAATGGCCCTGAAAGCCATCCGGCCGATGCGGCCAAAGCCGTTAATTGCAATTTTCGTCATTTTGTAATAAGTGCTATCTAATAGATTAACAATGGATTTCGTTATCTTTCGGGCATAATTTCCGATTGCAAAATAACGACAATTTCTCGTGATAGTCAAATCCATTTCCGAAAATAGTAATTCTTTTCCGAAAATAATAAACCCCACTTCCGCAAATCACTCCAGGTTTAGTGATGAGTGAATTGTGAATAGTGAATTGTGAATTGTGCGGCAGCCACTCATAAATCATAAAATAGTGAATTGTGAATCGTGAATAGTGAATTGACCGCGCCAGCCATCCCCTCTTGAGAGGGGTGTCACGAAGTGACGGGGTATGTATAAAAGCTCAATTTGATTGATATTTTCAAGCGGATTTAACTTGGATTCGGATACATACCCCCCGCCTAAAGGCGTACCCCTCTCAAGAGGGGATGGCTGGCGCGGTCAATTCACTATTCACGATTCACAATTCA
>JAZLLD010000081.1:0-11204 GCA_045597945.1 Bacteroidales bacterium | reverse complement strand
TAAGGTATAAATATAGGATAAGGAACGGGGGAAGGGCGGGAGTAGGGTGGGTTTGGAGGTGTCTTTGGGGGGAGCGGAGGTCTGCGTAATTGTATTTTGCGGGTTGTGAAATTGTGTCTTGCTGGCTGTGCGTTTATATATAATGTATAGGGCTGGGCTTGGTTGCCGCAGGGTGCGGAGGGCGGTATGAACATGTGTTGATAGTTTTTTTCTTGCGCATTGATAAAAAAGTTGTATCTTTGCAGTCTCAAATTATTTGTAAAATGGAACTGAAAGAGTCGTTAAAGAACTTAGTTTTTGAGAAAAGCAGCCTCAAGCAGCAGGTGTTTGATTCCACTAAGGAGGCCTTTGAGCTTTTCCGCACCACTACGCAGGACATCATTGCCCAGTTTCAGGCTATGAACAAGGCCGAGGGACGCAATGTGCGCTTCGAGTTTACGAACCATGGCGACTTTGAGTTCGAGGTGAAGTTCGGCGGCGATGTGCTGATTTTCATTATGCACACCAATGTGTTTGAGTTCTCGCGCGATCACCAGGTGATGAAGACCCCTTATATCCATGAGGACAAGCGGCGCTCTTATTGCGGTGTGATTCGCATCTACAATTTTTTGGCCGACTCTTTCATCTATGGACGCGACCAAGATTTGGGCTATATGATTGGTAGAGTGTTTGTTAACTGCGATAAGCACTACTTTATCGAGGGTAAGCGCGAACTGGGTATGTTGTATAATAATTTCGGTAACTCGCTGATTTCCACTGAGTCTGTGCAAAGTATCGTTGAGTCGGCTATTGAGTACACCACCAATTTTGATTTATTGACCCCTCCTTACGACGAAGTTAGCATGGTCTCGGTGGGTGAAATGAGGTATGATTCGGAGAAAAAATCGATGGTTACTGGCAAGCGTTTAGGCTTTGTGTTTCAGGAAGATAAGCTGTAGTGGCAAAAAATATTCACACTTTTTAGTGAAAAATTATTTTGTCAATTCAAAAATTCTTAGTAATTTTGCACCCGCTTTCGAGAGATAAGCGAAGCAAAAATGGTCCGTTCGTCTAGCTGGCCCAGGACGTAAGATTTTCATTCTTAAAATCGCGGGTTCGAATCCCGCACGGACTACAAACAAAAAAAGAATTATTAAACAATATGGCACATCACAAGTCTGCAAAAAAAAGAATTCGTTCTAACGAAAAGAGAAGAGTAGAGAATCGTTACTACGCCAAGACCATGCGCAATGCACTCCGTGACTTCCGCGCACTTGAAGATAAAAACGTTGCTGCTGAGAGAATGCCCAAGATGGTTTCCATCATTGACAAACTGGCTAAGCGTTCCATCATCCACAAGAACAAAGCTGCTAACCTGAAATCTAAGGTTATGCGTCAGGTCAACGCTATGTAATTTGAGATTCCATAGAATATTAAAGCCGAGGCTCGAGCCCCGGCTTTTTTATTTTTTTGCTCGTGCTGTCGGTCTTTTTTGCCGGGGCTGATGATCTTTTTGAGTGGACTGTTACTTTTTGTCGCCGTGGCGGCCTGTGGGAGCGGGATTGTTTTGTTGGTACACGTTGTCGAAAGCAATGCTGTCGGTCGCGTTGGCCTTGGCCTGGCCTGATGTGTTGGTCGGGGAGGGCGGTTTCTTGGGCTACGGAATTTTTAACATTTGTGTTATTAGACTGCGCAGTGTTGAAACACAACTTATTGGCTCGGTTGTTGAAAATATTGTTGAAAATTGTTGAAAACATTGTTGTAATATTCTCAAATTTATGTGTATTTTCGCAGAATGAAATTTATTGCGCTTTTGCGTGTAAGATGCTAATACATTATTAATTAAATTTATTTGAGAGTCATGCAGTCTGATATGTTTTTAGATTTTGGGGACGATTCCCAACATCTCAAGCCCAAGAGTTATACTCAGTACCTCCCCGCAGACATTATGAAGTCGTCTGTGGCCTATTTTGGTGGCGATGAGCTTGCTGCCAATGTGTGGATGAACAAGTATGCTCTGCGTGAGGATGATAAAATCTATGAACAGAATCCCGACATGATGCACCGCCGCCTGGCTTCGGAGTTTGCCCGCATTGAGCAGAACTACCCCAACCCCATGTCGGAGGAGACCATCTACAGTTTGCTGAAGGACTTCAAATATATTATCCCCCAGGGCAGCCCTATGTCGGGCATCGGCAACAACTTCCAGGTTGTGTCGCTTTCCAACTGCTTTGTGATTGGCAACAGCGGCGCTAGCGACTCTTATGGCGGCATCATGAAGATCGATCAGGAGCAGGTGCAGTTGATGAAGCGCCGTGGCGGTGTGGGGCATGACTTGACCCATATTCGTCCGAGCGGCAGCCCGGTGAAGAACAGCGCGCTGACCTCTACGGGCATCGTCCCATTTATGGAGCGCTACAGCAACACTACCCGCGAGGTGGCCCAGGGAGGCCGTCGCGGTGCGCTGATGCTGAGTATTAGCATCAAGCATCCTAATGCCGAGCAGTTTATTGACGCCAAGCTGGAGCAGGGCAAGATTACGGGTGCCAATGTGTCGGTGAAGATTACCGATGAGTTTATGGAGTGCGTGAAGAGTGGCCGGCCCTTTGTTCAGCAGTATCCTGTTGACTCGCCCAACCCCACTGTGCGCCAGGAGATTGATGCCCGCGCTCTTTGGAACAAGATTATCCACAATGCTTGGGCTTCGGCCGAGCCGGGTGTGATGTTTTGGGATACTATTTTGCGTGAGAGTGTGCCCGATTGTTATGCCGATTTCGGCTATCGCACCGTTTCCACCAACCCTTGTGGCGAGATTCCGCTGTGCCCTTACGACAGCTGCCGCTTGATTGCTGTTAATCTATATAGTTATGTGAAGAATCCCTTCACACCCCAGGCTTCGTTTGATTTCGACCTTTTCCGCGACCATATCATGAAGGGTCAGCGCCTGATGGATGACTTGATTGACCTGGAGTTGGAGAAGATCAACCAGATTCTGGCCAAGATCGAAAGCGATCCTGAGAGCGACGATATCAAGAGCGTGGAGCGCAATTTGTGGCTTAATATTAAAATGAAATGTATGGAAGGCCGCCGCACGGGTTTCGGCATCACTGCCGAAGGTGATATGCTGGCCGCCATGGGTCTGCGCTATGGCAGCGACGAGGCCACCGAGTTCTCGGTGGGTGTGCACCGCGCGCTGGCTTGTGCTGCCTACGGCTCCTCCGTGGTTATGGCCAAGGAGCGCGGCTGCTTCCCCCTTTACGATGCCAATCGCGAGAAGCTGAATCCTTTCATCCAGCGTCTGGCCGAGGCCGACCCCAAGCTGTATGCCGAGATGGTGCAGTACGGCCGCCGCAACATTGCGTTGCTGACCATTGCGCCCACCGGCACCGTGAGCATCCTCACCCAGACCACCTCGGGTATCGAGCCCGTGTTCCTGGTCAGCTACAAGCGTCGTAAGAAAATCAATCCCAACGATAAAGACTCTTCGAAGCACAAGATTATCAAAGACGAGAGCGGCGATTACTTTGAGGAGTACAATGTGTTGCATCCCAAGTTTGTCGACTGGATGAAACTGGTGAAGCACTTCAGCGACGAGCAGATTGAAGCCTTGGACGACAATACGTTGGACGAGCTGGTGAAGGAGTCGCCCTACTACAAGGCTACTTCTGCCGACATCGATTGGGTGAACAAAGTGAAAATGCAAGGTGCCATCCAGAAGTGGGTGGACCATTCTATAAGCGTCACCGTCAACATCCCCAAGGAGACATCCGAGGAGGTAGTAAGCACAATTTATCAGACTGCTTGGGAGTCGGGCTGCAAGGGCTGCACCATCTATCGCGAGGGTTCGCGCAATGGCGTGCTTGTTTCCAAGAGTGAGTCAAATAAGGAATGTTCTCATTTCATGGAGAATAAGGCTCCCAAGCGTCCGAAAAAACTTGAGGCCGAGGTTGTCCGTTTCCGCAATGACCGCGAGGATTGGATTGCCGTGGTCGGCATGTATGAGGGTCGTCCCTACGAGATTTTCACCGGCAAGGCCGACAGCTTTGTCCTGCCCAAATGGGTGGAGAAAGGCCATGTGATCAGAGTGAAAGAGCCCGGTCAGGAGCACGCCCGCTACGATTTCCAGTTCACCGACCAGGATGGCTACCATGTGACCATGGAAGGCCTCTCGCGCATGTTCAATCAGGATTATTGGAACTATGCCAAGCTCATCTCCGGCATCCTGCGCCATGGTATGCCCATTCCCAATGTGGTCGACCTCATCGGCAAACTAAACTTCGATGTCGACAGCATCACTACCTGGTCCAATGGTGTGGCTAGAGCACTGAAGCGCTTTATCAAAGACGGTACCGAGACTGGTGAAACCTGCCCTGACTGTGGTGCCAAGATTATCTACACCGGCGGTTGCAAGAGTTGTCCGGAGTGTGGATGGTCAAAATGTTCATAATTAGCGACTTAATAACATTTGATATCCTTTTAAGGCTCCATTTTTGGAGCCTTTTTTATTCTTTCAAGATTGTCTGGATAGTTAAAAAAACAATTTTCTTTGCTTGTGAATTTGGAAATATTAAAAATTGTTGTAATTTTGCATCCGAAAAAAATTTAGGACAATGAAAGATTCAAGCTACGTTTCTGCCGACAAGGCAGTTAAGACAAAAGGCAACTGGTCTGACCTTTGGAAGAAGGAAGACTGGCTGGCTGTATGGATTGGTTTTATTATTATCATTTTAGGTTCTCTCGATGTGCTTCTTGGTTGGGACTTTTTCTCGGCTTTGAAGTTCAAGACCTGGACTCTTTGGGAGACCCTTACCCCTGAGCAGATTGAGAGCGGTAAGTTTGCAGCACTGGGTTCGCAGCTTACGGGCGAGTTCTTTGGCAAGCTTCTGCTTACTGGCGTGGTGCTCGGTTTGCTGTTTGGCGTTGGTGTCAAGCTGCAGGGCGAGAAGATTGGCAAGTTTGTTCCCGCTTTTCTGGTACTTTATTTTATTGCCATTATTGTTCGCCTCATTAGTGCCGAATACACGCTGAACCACTATCTTGAGTGGGCTTTCTGGGCGCTCTTTGTGGGCTTGCTGATTTCCAACACCATCAAGGTTCCGGAATGGCTGAAACCTGCCGTCAAGACTGAGTTCTACATCAAGACTGGTCTCGTGGTTATGGGTTTTTCGGTGCTCTTCTCCAATATTGCCAAATTCGGTCTCTATGGCCTTGGTATTGCGTGGATTGTGACCCCCGTGGTCATCCTGTTCATGTGGCAGTTGGGTGTCCGAGTGCTTAAGATCGACAACAAACCCCTCGTCATGACCCTTGCTTCGGCCACCAGCGTTTGCGGTACTTCGGCCGCTATTGCTACCGGTGCTGCCTGCAAGGCCAAGAAAGAGGACCTTTCTATGGCAGTCTCTATCTCCATCATTTTCACCATCCTCATGATGGTCTTCGAGCCTATGATTATCAAGGCTACCGGCATGTCGGCACTTATGGGTGGCTCGCTGATTGGCGGCACTGTCGACAGCACCGGCGCTGTTGTCGTGGCTGGCACTGCGCTTGGCCCTGAGGCACAGCAGGCTGCAGTCCTGGTCAAGTCTATCCAGAACATCCTCATCGGTTTCATCGCATTCTTCGTGGCCATCTTCTTTGCAACCAGAGTTGACAATTCCGAGAAACGCACTGTCCGTGCCAACGAAATCTGGGTCCGCTTCCCCAAGTTCATCCTTGGCTTCTTCGTGGCATCATTGGTGGCCTCCTTCATCGTCCTGCCTGCTGTTGGTGGCGACCAGGTGGGTGCTATCAACAAGGTGCTGGACCAGTATAAGAACTGGGCTTTCGTATTGGCATTCACCAGCATTGGTCTCGACACTCACTTCAAGACCATCGTCAAGCAGATGCACGGCGGCAAGGTGCTGTGGCTCTATCTCATCGGCCAGACCTTCAACATCATCCTCACCTTCTTGGCTGTATGGCTGCTGTTGTCCGGCGTTATTTTCCCCATTCCCACGCTGACTATTTAAAGTGATTAGTAATGAGTGAAGAGTGATCGGACAAATGTCTGTTCACTCTTCACTATTTCACAGCTCACTGATCCTTTATCGAATGAAGAAGTTTATGCGCATCCTCACCTGGGTGGTGGCCGTGGCCATTGTGCTGATTGCCGTTTATATCATGGCCAATCGGTTGGGACTTGTGGACAGTCTAGGGTTTGGAGCTGGCGCTTACTATTACGCCGATATCCCCAATTATAAGGAGATCGACAAGAATGCCTATCACAACACAGTGCCCACCTGGCTGTGCATTGTGCTGTTTCTGGCCTGGGGTTTTCTTATGTACCGCCTCTGGTGTTGGTTAGATAGTCGTAATAATCGCTCCGATAAAAAATAGCCATATCTGCCGTTTGTGCCATGAAACGGTAGATATGGTTTTGATGCTATAAATCCGTTAGAAAGATTTGCCCACAATCAGGCCAGTGGAGAACATGGGACTGCCGTATGGCAGGTATCGTTTGGCCTGCACACTTCCGTATGCGCCCAATACCAGTCCGTTTCCGAAGTTGTAGTTGAGCTTCAGGTCGCCGCCTGCAGATAGATATAGGCCGGCGTAGGGCGTAGCGCCGCCATTGGCGCGTTGTTTACTTGTAAACCAGTAGGTGTAGTAGGCCAGTAATCCCACTTCGAAAGACAGGCGGCTGGCCACATTAAGTCGGTAGCTGACGCCTATGCCCAGCGCATCTCCGTACATCATCAGGTCGTCCTGATGGAGGTAATCAGAAAAATCTGATACGCCGTTAACTGAAGCTAACTCCACATTCCACATCCAGTGTCGGCTAGCGGTGTCGTGACAGGTGAATGGTTGGGCATACTGCACTCTGAACGACGGACCTGATATATGTTCGGTTGACGAATATCCTGGCATTACAAGAATTTTTGAGTTTTGAGCCATTAGCAGGAGTGGAAGAAAGGCAATGAGGAATGTGATTTTTTTCATTTGATGATGAATTTAATTAATAAAATTGCAAATTTAATAACGCAGTCGTCATGCAAATAGTATGAGAACGTCATAATATTGCATTATTGTGCAGTTTTGATGGCTAAAGTTTTTGAACCATAGACACCTCCATTATATACATTCCAGGAAAAAGTTGCACTTATTTGGAATGCTTTCTTGAATGTTCAAAGCCAGGCCTACGGAGGGCTGCAAATCGCTCGGGATCTTCTTGATTCTAATAGAATAAGGGGAAGCCGACAGCCTCCCCAAGGGTTTTTGGATTTTGTAAGTCCTATATATGAAAGTAGCTTACCTAAAGTGTGATTACCAGCACTTGGGCCATGAGCACACGCAGGAACATGGTGAGGGGATAGACCGTGGAATAGGCCACGCTAGACTGCTGGTCGGAGCAGAGTGAGTTGCTGTAGGCCAGGGCGGGAGGATCGGTCATGGCACCGGAGATAAGTCCGGCAATGGTGTAGTAGCTGAGGTTGAAGCAGTAGCGGGCTATCAGGCCTACTGCCAGGCAGGGCACCACCGTGATGGCAAAGCCGTAGATGACCCACATATAGCCGCCGTTCATGATGGTCTGAATAAAACCTTGTCCGGCTCCTATGCCTACGGCGGCCATAAACAGGCAGATGCCGATCTCGCGTATCATCAAGTTGGCCGACTTGGTGGTGTGGGTGGGTATGTGGAGTTTGGGGCCATAGTGCGAGATGAGTATCGACACAATCAGCGGGCCGCCAGCCAGACCCAGTTTGATGGGCACTGGTATGCCGGGAATGGCTATGGGCAACATGCCCAGCACCACACCCAACGCAATGCCGAGGAAGATATAGAAAAGGTGCGGTTTGTTGTCTTCTGGCTTGGAGGTTTCGGCTTGTTGCGATGCTGCTTTCTGCTGGTTGGCGCGCTGCAGATTGGCTCCATTGCGGTCGGAATTGGCCTCAAAGAGCGAATCTTCGGCAGCGTTGTCCACCTTGAAGAAGCATTTAAGGAATGTGATGCTGAGTATGATGCCCACCACGGCCAGAGGGTAGGCCACGGCATAGCCTTGGGCATATAGTGAGTTGGATAGTCCATCGTTGAGATCCGAGAAAGTCTGCTGGGCGGCACCCAGGCCGGGAGTGTTGGTCACGGCACCATAGAGTACGCCCACCATAGCGGCCTTGTCCTCGCCCGTAAGCATCTGGATGACAAGCATCATGGCACAGCCTAGCAGCACTATGGTCATGGCCAGGGTGTTGAGCAGCACGCCGCCTTTCTTGAACGATTGAAAGAATCCAGGACCCACCTCGATGCCGATGGAGTAGATGAACAAGATGAGTCCGAACTCCTTGGCAAAATGGCCAATTTCGGCATCAAGTTGCAGTCCCAGTTGCCCCACAAAGATACCGACGAAAAGTATCCAAGTGACGCCAAAAGAAATGTTTTTTATATGGATACGACTAAGAATCAATCCAATGGCTATTACCAGGCTCAGAAGCAAGACCGAGTTTGCCACACCTGGTTGAAGAAATAGTGTTTCTAACCAGCCCATATTGTTATTGAAATTTTTTGATTTGAGATTTACGAATTCATGCAAGATTCTGCACTCATAAATCGTTTTCTTAATTCATAAATAGATTATAAATCCAATTTCCTGATATAAAGAGATTTGGTGTCATCGACCATGCGTATGAACTCGCGGGTGGCACATTTCATGTACACCCCGCTTTTCACATGGTAGCAGCCATCCATGCGGCATTCGTCGCCCTCCACGGGAATAGACACCAGCCCTTGCCCGCGCTTGATGGTGGCGTGGGAGAGCAGCGTGACCATGTGGGACGAGGACACAATGTCCAGCAGCATGGATATGTCGTTGACTTCCATCTGGATGTTGAAGTTGTTGGTTCGCTTTGATGCCATTGAGTCGAACACGTTGCGTGCCTGCATACCCGACCCGGGCAGAGCCAGAAGGCAGTTGCTCAACTCGCCTAGGGTCAGGCTTTTGCGGTTGGCCAGGGGGTGAGTGTCGCACATGACTGCCGATAAGCGGTTGAAGAACAACGAGTAGGATCCAATGTCGGGATAGCACTCTGTGGAACGATAGCTGAACACTACATCCACCTCCTGCCGGCTGAGCATATCCATCAGTTCGTCAACAGGGTGACAAATGATTTTAACTTTAACACCAGGATGTTTGCGAATAAAGAGCAGCAGCACGTCGGTGAGGATAGGCGAGAATGTGTAGGTGGTGCCAATCGTAAGGTGGCCGGTCACCACGCCCTTCACGTTGCGAATCTTGTCAATCGTGGTGTCGGCATCGGTCAAGGTCTTCTTGGCCTGGGGCAGAAAGGCCTGGCCCAGGTCGGTGAGGCGCACATGCCGATTGTCGCGCATCAGCAGGGCCGCGTCTAGCTCATCCTCCAACTGCTTGATCTGTTGCGACAAGGTGCTCTGCGTGATATGCAGTGCCTTTGCCGCCTCCGAGAAGCTGGAGAGTTCGGCCACTTTGACAAAATATTTCAGCTGCCTAAGTTCCATTGCCTTTAGTCGATAGTGCTGTCGTTGTTGCCTTTAAAATCTTTTACTTTGTAGTAGGCCGAGATGACAAAAGCCAGTGCCAAACCGCCTAAAATAATGTGCCAAGCATTGATGGTAGCCATGATTTCTTTGTTTTTAAATGGGTTAATACTTTTTGTTTCGCAGTCGACGATGTTTTGTGGTTTTGAAGCCTCAAGGGCGCGTTGCCTTTAGTTTCAATCATCCTCAACTTTCGATTTGCAAAATTACTACCATTTTCCAGCTTGGCCTGCCGATAATATAACTCTTTTTCAATAGTTGTTATCGGTTTTATTAATTCATGGTAAATTTCAATGTGTTAAAGTTGCTTTTCTTTGTCCTTTTTCAATGATTTTTAGTTCAACAATTGTGATTATTATGTGCTATTTCTGACTTTTTTTTGATGAAACCGATAGGATTATTGCGGATTTTGTGTCTTGGTTGCCAGGACCCGAACCGTCATATCCCCATCAGCATGTTTATCACCGGCACTAGCACCGCCGTGGCCACGCCCATGAGGGCAATGCACAGTCCGCTCACCGCGCCTTCCACCGCGCCAATCTCCAAGGCGCGGGCAGTGCCTATGCCGTGAGAGCCGCTGCCCATGGCCGCTCCGAAGGCTATCGGATTCTTTATGTGCAACACCTTGAGAACCAGTGGGCCGAAGATGCCGCCGAACAATCCGCAGAGGGCTACCGAGATGGCGGTGATGGCTGTATTCCCGTCTATACCCTTGGTCACTTCCATGGCTATGGGCACGGTCACCGACTTGGCCTCCAGCGAGAGCAGCATAGTGCTGTCCAGCCCGAACCACCGGCACAGCCCTATCACGCTCAGTATGCCCACCACGCTGCCCACCACCACGGCGCTGAGAATGGGCACAAGGTAGAGGCGTATCGTGTGCCTCTGCTCATACATCGTCAGTCCTAGTGCCACCACGCAAGGGCCTAGCATAAAGCTAATCATTGCGTTGCTCTGGATATAGTGCTGGGCGGGGATATGGCAGAGCCATAGGATGGTGATGATGACGGGAGCGCTGATCAGCATGGGGTTGAGCAGCATGATTTTAGACTTGGTGCGAATCCATACTGCCAGGATGTACACCCCTATCGTGAGAGCCAGCAGCACGGGCTGGCTCATGGCAATCTCGTGCATCATTTGCGGCCTCCTTTCTTCAGCAAGCGGTCAAGCCCCTGCACCGTGTACCCGGTGGCGGCCATCACGCAGATGGTGGTCAGCACAATCACGGCCAGCCATCCCAGCCAGTTCATGCGGATCACGCCCCACTGGTCCATGATGCCCATAATGGCGGGAATGAAGAAGATGGTCATATTGCGGGTGAGAAAGTGTGCAACCTTCTCAATGCGTTCAACTTTCACCCATTTCAGGAGCAGGGCAAAGAACAGCAGCAACATGCCCACCACGCTGCCTGGCACAAAATGCCCCATCAGCACCGAGAGGCACTCGCCCGCGGCCCAGAATCCCATAATAATGCCGAAACCGATGATAATGTTCATAGTTGTTCTTTTTGTGCTTAGTTGTTTAGGTGCTTAGATGCTTAACCTGTTGGATGAATTAATTTGTTAATAATTTCTTTCAAAAAAAAGTTGTGTATGTCAATAATTTTTCGTATTTTTGTAGTGAAAATCAATTTATTACAAAAGACTATCGATATGCACAACTTTTATGCAAAGTACGCA
>JAZLLD010000080.1:0-40272 GCA_045597945.1 Bacteroidales bacterium | reverse complement strand
CAGCGTTGAGCTTCATGGTGCAGCTTCCCAGAGGAATCATAGCGCCGTTGAGGCTGAGGTCCTTAACCTCGAGCTTTTTCATGTAGCGCATCATCTCGGTCTCGCTGTGATATTTGTTGAAGACGCTGTGGGTAAGATAGTTGGTCTTACGCATGAGGTTCTCGGGCAGAGAAATGGTCTGGCAGCAGCAGCAGCACTGGAGTTCATCGGCAGTCTTGCCTGCAGCCTCGGCGAGGACATTCAGGATTTCCTGGAGGTCGGCCTTGCTGGTGGTCTCGTCGATGGAGATACCGATGCAGTCTTCGCAGATGTAGCGGAAGTTGATTTCGTGGGTGAGGGCAATACGCTTAACGACGTCGGTCTTCACAGGGCACTCAAGAGCAAGAGTGTCGAAGAAGGCGCGGTTGTGCTGTTTGTAGCCATACTTAGCAGCCTCGTCGGCGAGCTTGGTGGCCATCTTGTGGATGTTCTCAGCAATAGCGCGGATGCCTTCAGGACCGTGGTAAGCAGCATAGAAGCCGCTCATGATGGCCTGCAGTGCAGCAGCGGTGCAGATGTTGGAAGTAGCCTTGTCGCGTTTGATGTGCTGTTCGCGCATACCAAGAGCCATACGCAGTGCGGGGTTGCCCTTGACGTCGACACTCCAACCGATGATACGGCCGGGGAAAGCACGTTTGAAGGTCTCGGTGATGGCAAAGAAGCCAGCGTGAGGACCGCCGAAGCCCATGGGGAGACCGAAACGCTGAACGCTACCGAAAGCGCAGTCAGCACCCATCTCACCAGGAGTCTTGACCATGGTAAGAGCCATGAGGTCGGTAGCCATACCAACGAAGATGTTGTTCTCATGGCACTTGGCGATAAACTCGGTATAGTCTTCAACCTCACCAAACTGGTTGGGGTTCTGAACCATTACTGCGAAATATTCATTGCCGTCGAAGTTGAAATCCTTCACATTGCCGGTAACGATTTCAATGTTGCGGGGAGCAGCATTGGTGCGCATGACATCGAGGGTCTGGGGCAGGATGCCGTTGTCGACAAAAATCTTGCAGACACCAGCCTTCTGGGCAGCACGGCTGCGGGAGCTGAAGAACATGAGCATGCACTCGCCACCAGCGGTTGCCTCATCGAGCAAGCTAGCGTTAGCCATGGGCATGCCAGTCATATCGGCAACCATGGTCTGATAGGTCATCAGAGCTTCAAGACGGCCCTGGCTGATCTCGGTCTGATAAGGAGTGTAGGCGGTGTACCAGCCTGCATTCTCAAACACGTTGCGCATGATGACAGCGGGAGTGATGGTGTTGTAGTAACCCATACCGATGTAGGTCTTGTACAGTTTGTTTTTCTGTGCAAGTGCGCGGCAACGGTTGAGGAACTCATATTCATTAATGCCGTCGGCGATGGGCATGGGCTCTTTCAAGCGGATGGCAGCGGGAACGGCCTTGTCGATAAGTTCTTCCATGGAGCTAACGCCGATTTCTTTCAGCATTTTCTCTTCGTCAGCAGCCTTGGAGACACCATTGTGTCTCGGGGTAAAATTATTGCTAATCATATTGTTAATTAAGTTTATTATATATTTATTTCCTATATTAATAAAAAGCAAAGTTACAAATTTTTGCCGACTTAAGCAAAAAAAAGTTGTTGAAAGTGCTAAAAATATGTTTTTTGCTTAGCTGAGAACCGATTTTTTGTGAGTTTGTGGTGGAGCAAGATCCTTGATTGGCACCCCAAAATACTTTTGGGCATGCTGGTTGGCCCAGCGCTCGGCATAGAGGTCTTTATGCTCGCGATTCCCTATGCCGGCCAGCTTCACACTGACCAGGCTGGGCAGACCGATGATGATGAGATAGAGCCAACCAAATCTGCGGCTGTCAATTGTATGGCCATACTCATGCATAAATATCTGCCCGGAGGAATATTTGGCTTCATACTGGAAGTCACGCCCAAGGCTGTCGGTAAGCCAAATGTTGACAAAGCACCCTAGCGACACACCTCGGATTAAGCCATCACCCCTCCCCTGCTCTATTGCAAAAGTCACGCCGCCCAGGGTTTCCACACGGTCGATACGGCCCAGTATATTGCGCCACTGGGCAATGGTATAACCCAACATGAGCTGTGGCAACTCCCAGCAGAAACGTGCCAAGGCTTGTTGCCAGGCATTGTGGCCATGGAAGTTGTCGAATTGGTATCTGGCTTTGAATAGTTGCCAGGCGAAAACAGGCCTGAGGATGAGAGATAGTAATGTGGTTATCGCAGCGAGCACTTTGGCAGAAATGAATATCCATCCGAGAACATTTCCCAACAAACAATCATGCATGACGAGAAAGATGGCCACCCACCACAGGGCGGCCATCTCGGCACATGCCAGCATTTTAAGCAATAGGCTTTTTATTGGCATTTTATCTGATTAGTGTCAATGTGCCTGTGGTGTTCTGATAACCATTTGGAACCAAAACATCGCTGTACTTGACTTTGTAGACATAGCTGGCCTGGGGGCAGTCGGTACCATCTTTGGTGCCGTCCCAGCCCTCATTGATATCGGTGCTGTGATAGACGATATCGCCACGGCGGTCGTAAATCCATATTTCAAAATCAATCACGCCCAAGCCTACCACCTTGAAACGGTTATTGACATTGGTTGTGGGTGTGAAGATGTTGGGGATAAACAAACCACTTTTCATCACAGGAATGCAGACCGTGTCGGTGTCGGCACAAGTGCGGCTATTCACGGCAAGCCAGATGCAGGCTGTGTCGGCATAGTTGGGCACTGTTATCTGCAGTTTGGTGGCAGTGTCAATGAGCGAGGCCATACCATCGTAAAGCACACCCCAGCGATGCTGTGTATAATGGCCGGTGCTGCGATTATAGGCCACTACATTGCGCTCTTCGAGTGTGATAGCATTGGGATGAGTCTCGATAATTGCATGTACCGGGTCAATAGGCAGCACCACTATACTGTCAACCTGCTGACAAAAACCAAGTTCGTTGTAATCGGCATAAAAATAATAGGTGGTAGTGTCTGATGGATTGACATATAGCAATGAATCGCTGCCGTGGTCATCAAGGTATTCGTCATAAGGATATGAATTCCACTGGATAAAGGGTACTGATGCGTTGCCTTGCAACAGATAGTATACCGGAGAGCAACTGGAATCAATAATGGCAAGGTTGATTGTTGGCCTTGGCAAAACGGCAAGGGTCAGCGACACCACGGTGTCACCGTCTTGGCGGTTGAGAGCCCTGGCCGTGTCCAGATATACGCCGGCTGTCCTCAACGAATCGCCATAAAACACATAGACATCGCCTTCGCAGATGCTGTCGAACAATTCTTTGGCATGCAGCGGCTTGGCCAACAGATGCAGGGTATAAGTCGAATCGCACCCATCAACGGTTGTGTAGCTAACGGTATAGTCGCCTGAGGTATAGTAAGCGCTACCTTCAAAGACGACCGAGTCGCTGATAAAGATAGTATCGTACTGCTCGTGTGAATATGTGGGATTGACTGTGAGATGCAGCCAGATAACGCTGTCGCAATGCCCCGAAGCTGTCACAATATTAAATTCATAATCGCCTGTAGTATTGAATATTTGCTCCTGGAAGGCATAAGAAAGATTGCCACAAATGGTATCATAATAGTCGAAGCGATAACTTGGGTAAATTTCCACATTCATTGTTATGGCACTATCGGCACCATGTGTGGTGGGGATGGTGGCAAACAAGGTGTCGTACATCACCGGATTGTTGGTTCCAATCACGGTACCATCATTTGGAACAAGTCCTGAACGCTGCCCATTCCACTCAAAATCATCTAAATCCACATCGCAAATCAAGGTATCAAGGGTAATGGCCTGATTTCGCCAAACATGCAGCGAGTAAGTCACTATAGAATCGCAACCTAAGGTGGTTGTAGTCAGTATTGTAGCCTCTGTGGTGTCGGTTGTAGCGGTAAGGTCCAGATATGTTCGCGGCAGTTGATTCTCTACGCAGGTGTCTTCATACACGGCGGTATGAGAATAATTCACAGTCAGATGCAGTATCAGCGTGCTGTCGCAACCTACCATATTGGTGTATTGACCAAGAAGCACATCATCTGTCGACTGTGTGTAATGTCGGCCATGCCAACTGAAATTGTCGCAGGCCACGGCTGTGGTGTCAAAGCGCGAGGTGTCGAAAACAGTCAGTGCCAGCACGCGGATACTGTCGCACCCAGGAGTGCCGGCCGTGGTCAAATTCTCGGTATAGATACCAGATTCCAAATAGCTATTTCCTTCAAAACTATATGGTTGATTTGAGCAAGTGTTGGCTGTAATATCAATATGGTATGTGGGTTTGACTGTCAGTCGCAGTTCCACAATGCTGTCGGCACCGTGGGTGGTGGAAGTAAAATAGCTGAGGGTGTCGTGAATGGTAGGTTTGAATCCTTGGCCATAGACTGGCTCTAGGCTTGAGCGCATGCCATGCCATGTGAATGATGGCAGACCACCGTCGCAAATGGCGGTGTCCAGTGTGGTTGTCACATTGTGCCATACTTTTAGATTGTATGTGATTACCGAGTCGCAGCCATTTGCGTTGGGGATAGTGGTGGTGGTGGTCGATCCGGTAACATCGTTGGTGGCTGTCAGTCCATAGAAATATCTGGGCAGCTGGTTCTCTACACAGGTGTCATAATAGGTGGATGCGGTATTGGGATTCACATATAAATACATTGAAATAATACTGTCAGCCCCCAGCGCATTTGGGATAATCACTTGCTGCATGCCAGCTGTGGCAAAGGTGGTTCCTTGCCAGGTATAGGGCAGACTATTCTGGCAGATGGTGTCATATCTGTTGGCATAGGTATTTGGAATGACATGCAGATTGTATGTAATCAGGCTATCGCAAGATTCATCGGATGGCACAGTGAATTCAACACCCATCTCTTCGTGAGTGAAAGTCCGGCCATAGCGAACCACGGGCAATGCATTCTCCACCACAGTTTCATCCACAATTCTTCTGGGAGAAGGAAGGAATCTGATGGTGAAAGTGGTGTCATACGAGATGCCTATTGAGTCATAAATAGTTACTGTATAAGTGACCGTGCTGTCGCTGCTGAGGTCGGTGGGAGAGACAATGGTGAAAGTAGTGTCGGTGGTTCTGTGCTGGTAGGGACCTTCCAAGTCGGCAGATGTCACATTGGGGCTATACATATTGTTTGCCAGCAGTTCCGGATTCAGCGACAGTTCCCAGCCAAAGATATAACCATTGTCGCTCGACCAGCCATCAATCACCTCGATATACCAAGTGCCATTCATGGGGCAGCCAATCAGTGAGTCAAATGATTCGTCAGGGTGATAGAACTGTGTGCCCATGACCACATTGGATGAATCCACTCTGCCGAGGTGGTGGTTCACGTCACGATAGCAAAGTCCGTCGCCCGGGGCATAGGTGTAACCGGAATTGTTGTTGTTTGACCAGCAGTAGCGCCAGCCGGTGCCCACTCTGTTGCTATAGGATGTGGAGTCGCAGGGCGAAGTTCCATCCTCCTCATCCACAGGCACGCCAAAATAATGGGAGTTGGTGTTAGCGCCAGGCTGCCAGCCGATGTGCTCGGCAGCAATCGACCCTGTGCAACTTGAAGAGCCTGAACCGGAAAATCTCATGATGTCGGAATTCTGGCCATTGGGGCAGGTGATGTTCATGTAGAGGTCGCCGATGAAAGAGTGCTCAATCTTCAGCATCACATATTTAATATCGTTGGCCGAAGTGATGAGCTGGTTGTCGGAAAAGCCCTCAAAGGTCAATTCTGAACGATATGAGCAGCCATGGTCGGAAGAGGGGTCGCAGTTGCGGCCATCCGGCAGGAAGATGCGCTGGCCGTCAGAAAGTGTGGCTGCCACACCCGACACCAACACATTGGCATCCGCAGTCACACCTACCAGCACCTCGGTAGAATCTCCGGGGCACATGGTTTCTGGAATATTGATGTCAACATTAGGATGTATGCGGCGGATTCTCACCGTGGTGCTGTCGGGACATGGAGTCTCGGCATTCACGACCAGTGTGTAATCGCCGGGCTCATTCACGGAGATACTGTTGCTGGTGCTTCCGGTGCTCCAACTATAAGAATTAGCGGGGTCGGCCACCAGGGTGATGACATCGTCGTCGCCAATCAGCGATCTTGCCCCCTGCACATTGGCAGGTTCCCAGGGCAGCACAGTCAGTTGGTATGTGATAACACTGTCGGCTCCCCTGGAGTTGGGAATAATAGAGCCGCGGGTTTGCGACTGCGTGTAGGTGTAACCATCCCAGGTGAATGGCAGTCGGCTAGCACAAATGACGCTGTCCAAAGTGGCATAGGTATTGGGAATAATATTGAGTGTGAGGTAGATGGTGCTGTCGCAACCATCGCTGTTTGCCACAACGATGGGGTGGTTGGTCACTTCAGTGCTGAAAGACTCGCCGTAATAAGTCACCGGCAGGGCGTTCTCAACCACAGTCTTTGTGGTGTAACGCACCCTGGTAGGATGGAAAGTTATAGAGAATGTTGTATCAAACGAATTGCCCAGCGAGTCGATAATGGTCACGGTGTAGTTGACCGTGGTGTCATGGGTCAAGTTGGCCGGAGCATTGATATTGAAAATGGTGTCGTTGGTGCGGGAGAAGAAATCACCAGCCAGATTTGACGAGGCGACCGATGCCCTGTAGGTGTTGCGCATCAGTCGGTTAGGGTTCAAGGCAAGTTCCCATCCGAAGATATAGCCATTGTCACTGCCCCAGCCATCAATCACTTCAATGTACCATTCGCCATTCATGGGGCAGCCAATAAGTGATGCAAATGATTGGTCGGGGTGGTAGAAGTTGGACCCCAAGGCCACATTGCTGGAGTCAAAACTACTTGGGGTGAGCGGGTTGGTGGACACGTTGGCATAGCGATAGATTCTGGCATCGCCGGCTGCGTATGTGTAACCGGCATCGTAACTGTTGGACCAGCAGTAGCGCCAGCCAATACCGGCTAAATTGTTCTCGCGAGTAGAATCGCAGGGGAAATTCCAATCTTCATTGTCGTAGGCCTGGCCAAGATAGCAACCGCTGCAGTTGTAGCCTTCAGTCCAGCCGCGATGGCTATCTGCAATATTCTGGGTGCAAGACGAAGACCCTGATCCATAGAATTTTAGGATATCGGCATTTTGGCCGTTGGGGCAGGTTATGTTAACATAGAGGTCGCCAATATAGGAGTGCTCAATATTCAGCATCACATAGCGGATATCGTTGGCACTGGTCACCAGCTCATGATTGCCGAAACCATTGAATTCCAAAGTGGAGCGATATGAACATCCGTGGTCGGAAGTAGGGTCGCAGTCCACGCCGTCAGGCAAGAAGATGCGGGTGGGGTCGGCCATGGAGGCAATGTTGTTGGGATTCACCCGCACATTGGCGTCAGCACCCATGCCCACTTTCAAGGCATAGCTTTCGCCGGAACAAATGTCGGATGGTATATTCAGGTCTATGTCCAACACTACATTTGAAACACCGATGCGGAGGGTGTCTTCGCAACCACCTGCTGTATAAACTTTTAGTGTATAATATCCGGCCTCAGTCACGGTAATGGATCGAGTGGTGGCACCGGTGCTCCACAAATAGGAGTCTGCCGAATCGGCAGTCAACACAACGGCATCGTTACCCATCAGCGGTCGGATGCCGGAGACACCGGCTTTGAAACAAGTAGTGTGGGCAATAATCTGTTTCATGCACATCTGGCAGCACGTATCAGCCTGGCTAGACACGGTCACCGGATAGTCGGTGTTGGGCGTAAGCCCCTCAAACAGAATCTCTGAGCCAGAAACCGTAGTGTCGCGACCGTTGAAGGTGACCACATACGGACCAGCCATCGACTCGCTGCCCCAACCCAGGCGCAACCAGGTAGAGCCAGAGTCCACCACGGCAATAGAATTGATTTGGTCGTCGCAATTAACTGTTTTAAAAGTAATTGTGTGCAGGCAATCATCCGAATCGTCATCCAACATGCCAACAAGTGATAACGTATATTCCGTATTGCGTGCCAAGCCTTCCAGCCGGCATTCATTGTAGCTGACTGTCGTATCTATGCCAGAACCATACAGATGAAAACTATCTAGATAATAATATCTTAAATCCCAATCAACGAATGCCGTTGTCGCAGTTGTGTGTGCCGAGACTCTTCCTATAGGCGATGCGCAACTGGTTGGGCGAACCTCATATTGCAATGCCAGGTTGGCCGAACTGTTGCTGATAGTGCTCAGCGCTAAATACAAATATCCACTAGTGGAAATAATTGAAAAAGTGCCAGTTCCTTGAAAATTGGTATCGAAATCCGAAACATAAACTCGCAGATATTCATAGCCATTATCATCAAGGCTGTAGCTACCCCATAGCCTAATCGTGTCGCCCACAGGGGCGTACAACGAAATGGATTGATAGCTAGACTCTGTGACATGCCCCGAGGGACCGCCATTATCATAAATAAAGCCTACGGCAGCCGTGTCGGTATTTACGCTGAGGGACGTAGTATCAGACAGTAAAAAGGTATGCTGAGCCGACAACGAAAGCGAAGCTACCAATAATAGCAAGAGTGACAATAGATTACGACACAATTTCTTCATGACAACGAATATATTTAATTTGCAAAGATACAAAAAAAATTAAATATATAAATATATTTATCATTATTTTATTCAATCAACGACTCCCAAGCTCTTTGCCCTAGAAATTGGAAGTCGGCCATTGCGAAGACTTAAGCCGCCATAGCCGACAATCTGCAAATGCTAAAGTGGCATTTGGGTGGCAAATGAGTAACTCCGTTGAAGACCCGTTGTGAACCCGTTGTAGACCCGCTCTGAGGAACGGCCACAAAGTAGTGTTTCACGGCATGTTCAGCCTTGTCTCATTGTGACAAAAAACTGATGAAAAATCCTAGAATTTTTAATTAGAATCTACTTATCCATTTGCTATAAATAGAAAAGAGGGTCGCAACCCACGGCTGCCGACCCTCTTTGTATAATCTGATGTATTACTGACGGTTGAATTTCATGTCAATAGAGAAGGTCTGGTCTTCGTCGGTTTCGGTCATAACGAATTCAAGGGTCTTCTTGTCGAGAGTGAGTACGTCGCAAACCATAGGATCGCCTTCAACGATGAGAGTCAGCTTGTCGTCGGCAATGCTGTAGGTACCATTCTGGGTGTCAGTTTCGTCAAAAACAACAGTAGTCATAGAGAAAGTATTGTCGGCATTGAAAGTAATGTTGTTCATGAACAACACTAACAGAGGATTCTCAGGAGTGCACTTGATTTCGGACATTTTCCAGGAACCGACAATCAAATCTTCTTGTTTTTGGCAAGAGGTCATCATGGCCATGGTAGCAACCAGGCAAACCATTGTGAGGATTCTAAATGCTTTTTTCATAGTAAGTAGATGTTTTATAAGTGAATAAATGAATTGATTATTCAACGTTGATATTGCAAATATACGAAATTAATTTGAATTACACATTATTTATACAATGCCAGAGCCAAAAAACAGGATGCGATGACGGAAACTGATAGGCTGAAACCTATGGTCAGGTAGGCATGCTGGAAGTCGGTCATCATGCCGACCGATGTACTTATAAAGCTGAAGTCCCTTACGTCATTGGCCGATGCTACGCGAAAACCGGCTTCAAGCATGGGGCTGTAATTATTTGTGTAGGACTCGTACAGGCCTGTGTAGGGGTTGTAGACCTCAGGGACTTTGGTATTATGTCTTACACCCATGCCCAGATAGCACTGCCAGTCTTTAGTGGCCCATGCCGAAGAGAGGCGAAGGCTGGCACCGCCCATGAGACTAGCGCCCTCTGGAGTCCAAGATCCGGTAATATGGCCGCCCCAGACTTCAGGCAGATAGGTGTAGGTGGCACCATAACCAACTCCGGAAGAGCCGATAGAGAGGAATGCTTCGGCAAAATGAGAAGAATATGGGCTGCCAAAAAGCACGAGAGGGTTTCTGTTGGGGCGCTGGTAGGTGAATTCCTCTTCCTGATACAATGTGCTGTCTTTGACTTGGGCAAAAGCAAACGTTGCCGCAAACATCATGCAAAAAAGAATAAATGCTCGTTTCATAATCAATTGTGTTAGTGTTTAGTGTGCATCAGTTTGATGTCCTTTGTTTACGACTGCAAAATTACTAACAAAAATTAAGGGAAAATCCCTAATCGCATAATATTTTTCCTAAAATCAACCCTATTTTTTACTTCGTCAACCTAATCTATTGAATCTCAACGTTTCTCTCCTAAAACAGTAGACCCTCGGGCCGTGTGCCTGAGGGTCTGACTTTGAATATCATTATGTACTATATTTAGAATTATTAATATCCGAATGTTGCCAAACCAGGATTTGAGACTGGCGTCATGCCTTTGATGGCTCGGTAGAGCTCAGACTGAATTTTGGTGCGGATATTCATTGACGACAATTTGTTGGGGTTGGCATTGGGATACACTCGGTTGGAGAGGAAAATATAGGTGAGCCCGCATTCGGGGTCTACCCACACCATGGTGCCGGTGAATCCGGTATGGCCATAGCTCTGCTGCGAAGCTTCGTCGCAAGCGCTGCCGCCGTGGCCCTTGATGAGGGGTTTGTCGAAGCCCAGGCCGCGGCGGCAGCCCTGGCTTGCAAAATGGCGGGTGTTGAACAACTTGATGGTTTCGGCCTTGAGGTAGCGGCGACCGTCATAGACACCGCCGTCAACCAGCATTTGCAGCAGGCGGGCAAGATCGTCGGCATTGGAAAACAGGCCTGCGTGGCCGGAGATACCGCCCATGACGTATGCATTTTCGTCATGCACAACACCTTGCACAAGATGCATGC
Source organism: Bacteroidales bacterium (assembly GCA_045597945.1). Classification (GTDB taxonomy): domain Bacteria; phylum Bacteroidota; class Bacteroidia; order Bacteroidales; family P3; genus Colimorpha. Next base: position 29,421 of record JAZLLD010000080.1, on the reverse strand, counting down.
GGTAGTGTTGGTCGTTCTCGGTGGGCGCGATGTTCAGGCTGTCGATATTGTGCTCAGTGGGATTGTAGAAAGTGTGGCAGAGCCCCATAGGAGTGTAGAAATGGTGCTGGACAAAAATATCCAGGCGCTGGCCAGAAACAGTCTGCACGAGGTCGCCTAAAAGGATGAAGCCGAGGTCGGAATAGACATACTCTGATGAAGTCAGAAGGTTGGTGCTGGTGATTTGCTGCAGCACACTGGCACGGGGGTCGTCGGCATTCCGGGCTTCCTGCCAATAAGGATAGAAAGATTTGAGGCGGGCCATGTGGCTGAGCGCCTGGCGGATGGTAAGTTTCTCCTTGTCAGTATGTTTTAAGTAAGGAAGATAGCGGCTGAGCGGGTCGTCGAGGTGCACCTTGCCGGTCTCAACCAACTTCATCATGGCCAAGGTAGTGGACATCATTTTAGTGACCGAAGCCAAGTCATAGACAGTGTTCATGGTCACTTCAGGAGAGGTGGGGTCGTAGGTCTGGCGGCCATAGGCTTTGCGGAAGAGGATTTTGCCATCTTTCATGGCCAGCACCTGGCAGCCGGGATAAGCTTTCTGGGCAATGCCGTCGTTGACAATGCTGTCGATGCGGGCCTCGGTGATCAGTCGCAGCGAGCGCACAATGGCATCGCAGCGCAGACTGTCTTCGGTGTTGGGCACACGCCAAGTCTCGGGTTTGAGGTTTGCGCAGCCATGCAAGTATTTGGTGCGCAGCATGCGGCGGCAACGCATCTCCACCAGCTTACGCAGCTGGGGGTCTTGCTCGGCGGCCTGGCAGATGCGCTCGATGGCCTTGGGCACATCGGGAGGCAGCAGCAGAATATCAGTGCCGGCAAGCAGGGCGGCAAGTTCGCCTTCGCCATCTTTATAATATTTTGTAACGCCCTTCATATCAAGACCATCGGTAATGACCATGCCGTTGAATTTCATCTTCTGACGTAGCAGTTCGCTGACCAGGTGTCCCGACAGCGAGGAAGGATGGTTGGGCTCTTTCTCATAGGCGTTCACTTGCAGGTGGGCAGTCATAATGCCTTCAACACCAGCATCAATAAGGCGCTGGAATGGATAGAGGTCAACGGTATCCATGTACTGGCGAGTATGGTTGATGATGGGAAGATCGAAATGCGAGTCGGTTTTAGTATCGCCATGTCCGGGAAAATGTTTGGCCACGGCCATCACGCCTTGGCTCTGCAAACCACGCATATAGGGGATGCCCAGCTGGGCTACGCGCTCGGGCTTTTCGCTGAAGGAGCGCGGACCGATGACTGGGTTATCGGGGTTGCTGTTGACGTCGACCACAGGGGCGAAGTTGACATGGATGCCCATGTTTTTGCACTGATAGCCAATCTCTCGGCCTACATCGTAGAGCAGGGTGTCCATCTCCGGGGGAAGCATACCGAACTCTGCATTCTTGGGGAAAGAATAGCAGTCGGCCAAGCGCATGCCCAGTCCCCATTCGGCATCGATGCACACAAGCAGCGGCACACGGGATATGTGCTGGAAACGTTTGATGAGGGGCAGTGTGGCCTTGGCAGTACCGACGAAGAAGCAAACGCCGCCAACTTCGGTTTCGCGGATGACTTGCTCAAACTCGCGCTGTTCTTTGCCCTGGAGATTCAGCGGCACGCGAATCACCATAAGCTGAGCCACTTGCTGACGCAAGTCCATATCGGCCATAGCCGAATCCACCCACTGGGTGGCCATTCTGTTTTGTTGCTTCTTTAGGGCACTCTTTTTAACATTTTTCAAGTGATTGTAGTTCTTCTTCATGCCCGGAACCTGTGCCTGCACAGCCATAAGGCCTACAGCCAAGAACGCGATAATTGCAATAAACCGTTTCATATATATATATTAATCAATTTATTTATTGTGACAAAACTGGGATTTCCGTATGCTAAAATACTTTGCAAAGTTACACAAAAAAAATGGATTAGACAAAACAATTTTCGCAATTCTCACACTCAGTCGAGGCTGCAATTCTCAGCTGTGGAAGGTTTGCTATTGCGATATTAATTATTTTTTGTATCTTTGCAATTTGATAGTTGCCGCCACCGACTCGCGCAACCTCTTGTCAATCAGCAATTATGAAAAGAAATAGCAATCCAATCAGAATAAAAATGACACCGGGCACGTACTATGTCTGGGTTGCTGGTTCTTGCGACTACGGCAGCGCCGAGAGAGAGAGCGGCGGAGCATATATTGCTGAATGTGACGAACATGTGGCGTTTTCCGAAACAGTGGCAGAAAGCCGCACAACAGAGTTCCGCATAATTTTCTCCGCCATGCTGAAAGCCATGCAGAATATCAAGGCCGGGGCAAGGATTGTTTTCCTCACCAATGTGGCATATATCCAGCACAGCTTGCAGCGAAGCCAGAGCGAAGCTACAGCGAACCTAGACTTGATCCAGTCATGCCTTGAGGCCATGTCAATTTACGATAGCGCGACAGTGCGGGTGGTCCCATTCCACAAATATGAGCAGCTGGTCTCGGCCCACCATTTAGCCCACCAGGCAATGAAAGAATTGAAACAATAGGTAGCCTAAAAAGTTAATCCGTATAACATGAAAAAGATAGTTTATTTGTTACTCACCACCATTCTGGCTGCTTGCTCGGCGCAAGCGCCTCAGGAGGATGCCGCCCAGGTGGCAGACAAACTGATTATGTCGCGCCGAAGCATCCTGCAGTATACAGCCCAGCCAGTTAGCCGCGACACTTTGGAGCAGATTCTCAATTGCGGAATCAACGCACCCAATGGCCGCAACCGCCAGTCGTATGAGATTCGCGTGGTGGATAATCCCAAGTTGCTGAAAGCCATGTGGGAGGCCGTAAGAGACGACAATCCAACCATGGATTGGAAGATGGAAAGTCTTTTCTTTGGTGCACCATGCGTTATCTTTCTTGCCAACGATACCAGCTATGATATGGCCCAGGTCGACTGCGGTCTGTTGGGCGAGAACATCATTCTCAAAGCCTGGTCCATGGGGCTCGGCACTTGCTGCGCAGCCCATCCTGTGAGGCAGATAAAAGAGAGTCCCTCTTGTGCCCCACTTATCGAAAAACTCGGCTTCAGCCAGGGATTCAACCTGCTGTATTCAATAGCCATAGGCTATCCTGCCGAAAGCCCCGAGGCCAGGCCGAGACGCAACGATATGATAAAATTTGTTGAATAATAATTGTATAATTTATATTTATGAAACACCGATATTTTCAGACCCTTTGTGTGGCATTGATGTTGGTATCAATGCTAGGCCTAGGCAACAGTACGAAGGCTCAAGAGCATAAGAAAAGTGTCGACTTCTTTTTAGGTGCCGACTTTGGCATCAGCGATATGAATTGGCATAGGCAGTACGACATCCTCATTGCGGCCATGCCTGGTTTTAAGTGGGATCTCGGAAACCACTGGCTGGTGGCCGGTGGACTGTACATTCCGATAGTAAACCAAATCAGCTTCGAACTTGAAGGGGTGAGAATCAACACGCTGAATATTAGCAAACAAGTCAAGCTTGGCAACTTCTACTGCAAGGCCACGGGCGGTCTTTTCAGCACCGAGCGCTACGGCTTGGACTTGAAAATGTTTCTGCCAGTTGCCGACTGGTTCGCCTTTGAGGCACAAGCCGGACTCACCGGAAAATGTTCGTTTGGCCGCGGCCAAATGTTGATTCATTGGGTGATGAGCGACATGAAGCGCTTTACCGGAACCATCGGCGGCGATATCTATCTAAAGCGCTGGAACACACAGCTGCGCGGAGTCGTTGGCACTTTCCTGTACAAAGATCTGGGGGTTGAGTGCGAGGCCATCCGCCACTTCAACCATTCGTCAGTTTCGCTGTTTGGAAACTGGAATAATAAAGAGGGAATTGATGCCGGCTTCAGAGTTGTAGCCATGCTTCCGCCCTACAAACGCACACATAGAATGGTGAATTTCAGACCCATGTCGAATTTTAAGTTTGACTACCTGATGAATGGACATACCTCTGCATTGAGAAGGTATAAGACTGATCCTGAAGAGAATATGCGCGAGGGTTGGTTTTCTCGCGACTTGCTGCAGTGGGGTGCAAACACCATGGAGCCAGACTTTATCATCAAAGGAAAGGAGGTTGAAAAATGAAGAATCGCAGATTATTACTGATGGCCATCAGTTTCTTGTGCCCTTTTATTGCTGTGGCTCAGCAGTATAACGGAACCTCGGGACTTATCCATGTGCCTTCGGCCGAAATGAACCATGAAGGCGATGTGAGATTTGGTTCGCATTTCATGAACAAGGCCATGACCCCCGACACTGGCTTTATCTTTAATGGTGAGAAATACAATACCTTTGATTACTATTTGAGTATCACGCCTTACAACTGGATTGAACTGAGCTACACCTGCACCGAGAGGCTTATCAGCCGGCCCGGAGATGCTGCCGTGGTGTATGGTGCCAAAGACAGATATTTCTCAGCAAAGGTGCAACCCCTGAAAGAAGGCAAATACTATCCCGCCGTGGCTATTGGTTGCAACGATGTGGCAACCACAATCTACAACCCCAACAATACCAGTGCGCAGCTCTATTTCACCAATTACTATCTTGCCGCAACCAAGCATCTGTGCTTCGGCGGCAATGAATTAGGGGTCACCTTGGCCTATCGGCACTATTTCCGCGGATATAATGCCAAATGGAACGGCCTGGTTGGCGGCCTCACCTTCAGACCATCGTTTTTCCCCCAGGCCAGAGCCATTGTGGAATATACCGGCAACGAGGTCCAGGTGGGTGTAGATGCCCTCTTGTGGCGGCACCTCCTAATCCAAGCAAGCCTCAAGGACTTTAAATATCCCAACTTCGGACTGTGCTTCCAGATGAACCTGCTAGGCAAAAAATACAGCTATTGATTTCAAATATAAGCAGTTCAACAAGCCCTAAGTTTATAACTCTGTTTATATTTTTTTGAAAAAAACATGCCTATATGAAAAAAAATATGTATCTTTGCAAATCATTGATTATGAATTGTATTGAGCAATTTTACCACCCAATCAATTGATAATTAATAATATAAATAGAAATTACGTACGTACTAATAAACAAAAAAACAATGAAAAAACTCAAATTTTTTGCAATGTGTGCAGTTCTGATTGGCGCATTCACCGCTATCGCACTGACCTCTTGCACAAAAGAAGAAGATGTCAACTATGACGACAACGCAACTGTAAACCACTTCCCCGATGAGAAGTATGGTGCTGACGGTTTAGCTTGGCCCTGCCCCATTTGCGGCAACGAAATCCCTCACGGCAGCTATTGCAGACACAACTATGCTGATGGTGAGACTTGCCCCTTTGGCAACAACTGCATCCACAACGTTAACCACGTCAGACATCACCACATCTTCTGGAACATGTACAGCGGCGACCTCGTACATGGTGGTGTGCACTTTGAGTTAACCACTCACAGTGGTAGCGCATCTTCCTACAACAACTAATAATTGTTGGGTTAAAGAAAAAAAAGAATGCCTCACCGAGGCATTCTTTTTTTTATGCCCACCGCTCAATATCAATTTCCCAACCTCACACGGAGAAAATGGTTGGCTAGCCATATCCGATTCAAATTTCCCAAAAACAATCTAAAACCCAAACAAAACATCCCTTTGGGGGCAATTACATCAGTGTTGCAGTGCTGCAGCCACGCCCTAACTCCGTCCTTCCCCCGTTCCTTATCCTATATTTATACCTTATTTATACTATATTTATCCTATATATAATAGAATAACTAAGGTATAACTATAGTATAAATAAGGTAAAACTAGCGAAGTTTGGGCGAAGCTAGGCAGAAAGTTTGGCTGAGAAATAAAAAAAAAGTGAGGCGAAGCATCCTTCGGATCTCACCCAGGACTCTTTATTCAATATTTTTTTGCGCCTCACGGCTGGTAAAGCTTTCCCCGCTCCGTGCTTTCACCATGTTATAGCTGGGCGGTGATTTGGTAAAGGTGCTGGAGGATTGCTTTGATGAGCGGTTCGTCAACCGCATTCTTGTTGCCATCTGGCAGCACTTGCTTGTCGACAATAGCGAATCGCGAGGTGTGGCAGCTGTCGATAATGTTGATTCCATTCTTGTAGGCATGGGTAACAACCGAAGGTTGGAAGTCTTTGCTCATTACATTGCGGCTATAGATGAATTGCCGAGCATCCAACCCCAGTTGGCACAACAGCGTGGCGGCTATGTCGCTCTGATTCATCAGCCTGCCAATCTCCAGAGGTCGTTTCACCGCACCTCCGAGCCAGAGCATAGGTATCTTTGCCACCTCTATGTCGGCGGGTGAGTGGTTTGCTGTTGCCACACCATGGTCTGGCACAATTATTAGCAGCAGATTGTCCCATAAGGCCGACTGCTTCAACTGTTGTACCATATTGGCCAGGCAAGAATCGGTGTAGGCAAAGGCATTTGCTTTGGCATCAGACAACCGCTGATAAGGCACCTCCCAGGGCTCGTGGCTGCTGAGTGTCAGGCATGTGGCAAAGAATGGCTGAGGCGGAAGATCGCCGATGAGAGATTCAAGCAGATATTGGTCGTCAACTCCCCACTTACTCTTGACCGGAGCCCAGCTGTAATGGTCATCGCCATACACATGGCTGTAGCCGGTTTCAAAGAGATAGCCGCGCATATTGGTGAAGTCGATATCGCCCCCATAATAGAATGCGGTGTGATAGCCTTGGGCCGACAGGCTCTTGGCCAAAGAGGGCAGCGACCGGCACTTGCCACTCATCTTCATGACAGAGGTTGTCGGCAGTCCCAGCCATCCATTCAATAGCGAAACCAGTCCGCGGTCGGTACGGAAATTGTTGGCATACAGATTTGAGAAATACACCCCCTCCCCTTTCAACTTGGCATAACCGGGCGCAATGGTATCGTTGTCGACAAATAAGCTTCCGCCACCTTCCCACACAAGCAGTAAGATATTGGGACGGGATGTGGCGAGGAGCGTGTCTGCGATATCGTCGTGGCTGATGAAAGTATCACCAATAATTTCATCTAGCTCTTTCTCGTCATAGAATTGGAATTGTCCAGCCAGGTCCTCCCCTTTCGTCATTGAATGCAATATGTTGAATAAAGGATTCAATGCCGCATGGTTTAGAAACTGGTTATTAGAGAAATACGCATAGCTCGGATTGGCGGTGGATTCTTTTAAACTGCCCCTCATGCCCACTACATCGCAGCCCAATAACAAAACAAATACAAGTACGGCCATCCATTTGTTCTGTATCTTGTCGGTCTTTTCCGGAGTGCATTGCCGAAAAAGGAATGCCTGGCCTATAGTCAGCAGCACAACAACCACCAAGGAGATGAAGACCATCACACCCGACAGGCTGGCAAGCATGTCTTTAGGATTCTTGGCATAGATAAAGTCGGCCACGTCCAATTTGGCTCCCCAGAAATTGTACAACACTGCATCGGCCAGGAATGCTATTGTCAGCACCAAGCTGGCGAGCACATACCAAACAGTCATTATCTTCCTAAACTTTAATGGCTTGAGAAGAGAGAATATGCCACAAAGCAATAGCGGCAGGGCCATGAGGTAGCAGCAAATCACCATGTCCAGTCGTAGGCCGTGGAAAACCACTTGCAATCCATCGGTTAGGCTCAGACTGTCGCAGTAAGTATGGTTGATGAGCATAAAGGCCACTTTTTGCAACACAAAAAGCAGCATCGTGGTGCCCAATAGCTTGAGTATGAACAAAAGGTATTTGCGCATGGCAGTGAATAGTGAACAGGATCAGTGATAAGTGAAGAGTGAGACGAAGCCTCTGTTCACTGATCACTCTTACAAACTCATCACTGATAATTGAATTTAGAACCCTTCGGGATTGTTTTTCTGCCAATTCCAGGAGTCGCGCACCATCTCGTCGATGCCGAACTTCGCCTCCCAGCCCAGCTGCTCTTTGGCCTTGGTGGGATTGCTATAGCAGGTGGCTATATCGCCTGCACGACGAGGTTTGATGCTGTATGGGACATCCACGCCATTCACACGGATAAAGGCTTTGACCATGTCAAGCACACTGTAGCCGTGGCCGGTGCCAAGGTTGTAGATGTCCAAGCCACACTTGCGCTCAATGGCCTGCAGGGCACAAACATGACCTTTTGCTAGGTCTACCACATGGATATAGTCGCGCACACCTGTGCCGTCGGGGGTGTCATAGTCGTTTCCGAACACGCCAAGTTCCGGACGCTTACCCACGGCCACCTGGGTGATGTATGGCATAAGATTGTTAGGAATGCCGTTGGGGTTCTCGCCGATAGTGCCACTGGGGTGGGCACCCACGGGGTTGAAATAGCGCAGCAACACCACGTTCCATTCTGGATCGGCCTTCTGCATGTCCATCAGCACCTGTTCCAGCATGCTCTTGGTCCAGCCGTAAGGATTGGTGCACTGGCCTTTTGGGCAGGTCTCGGGAATGGGAATCTCCTCAGGATCGCCATAGACGGTGGCGGAGGAAGAGAAGATGATATTCTTGCAATCATGCTGACGCATGACATCTAACAAAACCAATGTGCCGGAAATATTATTCTCATAATACTCCCAGGGCTTTGCCACACTTTCGCCCACAGCCTTGAGGCCGGCGAAATGGATACATGCGTCAAAATGGAACTCATCCATCAATTTATTAAGACCTTCGCGGTCACGGATGTCAATCTGATAGAATGGTATTTTGTCGATGCCGATGATTTTGGCCACACGGCGGAGCGACTCGGGGTTTGAATTGGAAAGGTTGTCCACCACCACAGCGGTATGACCTGCAGCATAGAGTTCGATCAATGTGTGAGAGCCAATAAATCCGGCACCGCCGGTAACAAGAATATTCATATCAAGTTGTATTATATATAACTGTTCAATATTATTTTATGTCGCATTTATCAGTTTGCCGTAAGTTTCTCAGATTATTTTGCTTAATACAACCACGCCTATTGTGATTGATTATCCTGAAACCCAAGTACTTCCAACAAAAATAAATCATCATTCTATCCTACAAAGATACATTTTTTTTCTAAATCTCTGCCTTTTTCGCAATATTTTGAACAAAATGAAGAAGGCTGCCAGCGGCAGCCTTCGATAAAATAGCGGAGAAATCACCACACACACAACTGATTACCAACGGAAACCCAACTGAAGGCTGAGATAGAAAGGCTGAATCTCGGCGAAATGGAATAATTCGGCGGTATTGTCCTTGGGGCTCAGAGATAAAGTGCCGGCAATCGATGACTGCGACTCGTCTTCTAAGAAACGAAGGTCGAAAGTGTAGAACATATAGCCCAAGCGAGTGCCCACATACATCTCATCGGTAAGGAAATATTTAGCTTCGGCCATGGCGCCGAGGGTAATGCCCAACCTTGTCAGAACGGAAGTTATAACATCCGAGGGATCAGACGGTTTTGCATATTTCTCGCCATCGACCCGCACTCCGCCAGCAAAACTATAGCTGAGCATAGCTTCGATGCCCACTCCCAGGCGAAACTGGCTGTTGATGGGGATGAGCATAGCGTCTGTGACTTTGACATAAGCCATGGGCGCGGCGGCTCTTACATCATGTGCTACATTGAGTGCATCGACCACAGACCCACTGAACGACTGGTAGCGCAGACCCAAGGACGATATACTGCTCCATTCCACTGCGTTGCCATGTTCAGTATCATAGCCCCAGAATCCCTCGATACCGATGCCCATCAGGTTTGAGAGAGAGGCAATCTGGGTTCCCTGGTTATCAAAGCTGGACGCAATAAAGGATTTGCCAAAAGTGGGAGTCACCGAGAAGCCGCCACGATGTTCGCCCGTGCCGGGATGATAGATGTAAACTGTTTGCATCTGTGCCATCACAACTAGCATAGATGTCAGAAAGAAAAGAATAGTAAGAATCTTCTTCATAAATAAAGGCGGGTTCTAATAATTCGTTGTTAGCCTTCTGAATGGGAAGAACCCATTATCCCATCAGTCAGCCTTTACAGTTTCTGACTGCAAAAATTACACATTTTTCTTCACATAGCCAACATTTTATTCGTTAAAACGTGGGGGGGGGTAGTACATCACTAATTATCAATATGTTACACATAAAAAAAATATCAACATTCCGACATCAATTCTGCGTGATATTGATTTGGACTTGCCGACACATACTAGGCAACCTCTAAAAATTCGAGAAATAAGCTACATTGAGTTTTAAAATACGAATTTCTGAAAATTGTCCCAAGATAGAGTGTTGGCCCGCTGTAACTCCGCTGTGGCTCCGTTGATTCTACGGGGTAGGTCCGGTTGGAGGAGCGGACTAGCAAGGGGTGTACAAAGAATGTATGGAAAACCCAAAATATAGAATCTAGAATGGATTTTTGCGTCAGTGTGCACATTTGTGTATTATCAATGAGTTATGTGATTCTACATTCTAGATTTATGGGCACACCGATGTTATCGACAGTGTGAATATCGACATACTACCATCTGAGTAACAATTATTTAACATCAAATCAATCACGAATAGTCTGTATCGGATGATTTGACGCAGATATAGAATCTGATTCTATAAATCGTAGAAGGGATTCTTGATGTTGCTATTAATTATTGGACGCAGTCTTCTTCACCTAATACTCGATGTCGGTCATGCGGAGGATGAGGTTGATGTAGTCGGCATAGTGCGACAGGCCGCAGGCCTCGCATTTGTCGTAAGGATCGTGGTATCCGCCATAGGGATGACCCATGGTGAGCAGGAAGATGGCGGGGCACTGGCTGGAGAACCACCAATGATCGGAATTGGCTGAGTTGTCGCGAGGACGGATCTCGGGAGCTACATGTGACTCCGCATTGAGCTGGCAGAGGCGGTCGAAGTAGGGTTTTGTATTTTCGGCCTTGGCATTGAAGCACATGAGGCCTTCATCGCCACCGCAGAACATGTCGATATTGCAGAGCAACTTGACCTTGCTCAGATCGATAAGCGGATGGGTGGCAGCATACTGGGAGCCTTTGAGGCCAGACTCCTCGCCACTGAAGAGCATGAATACGTAGGTATAATAGGGTTTCTTCTTGACCACGGCGCGCGCAATATCGAGAACGGCGGCGGTGCCGCTGGCATTGTCGTGAGCTCCGGGGAAAAGGACAAAGTCGCCCATGATGCCGCAATGGTCGTAATGGGCAGTGAACACTATCATGCTGTCGATGGTGCCAGGAACATATCCCACAATGTTCTGAGACTTATACTGCCATTGAAACTGGATTGGCAATTCGGCTTCAACCTTGCGCACCTTCTTAGGGAGCGCGCTGTTGAGAACCTGTATGTACACTGGGTTGGGATTCTGGTCGCCAACAATAGGGCTGTAGGTGTCAAGTTTGTCAACACCGATGATCCAGGTGCCATCTTTGAGTTGTTTTTTATATTTGGCCTCGTTGCGCTGATTAATGAAATTCTTGCGGAAAGTGGAGGAAACACGGAATTGGGAATAGGGCGCAAGTTCTTGGCCATTGACGGAAAGGGACAAAGGCCCTTCAAGGCTGTAGCAATTATATGTGTAGTGCTGAAGATAGCCCACCTGCAAGGGCAGCACACCGATGCGCTGCATCTCGGAGGCCAGGAAGGAGGCGGCAATAGAGTCGCCATGATAGCTGGAACCACGGCCATACATCTCGGGAGCGGAAAGGCGACTGATAATGTGGCGTGCGAAACTGGTGTCCTGGGCATTAACAGAAGTCAGGACCAGTACAATTAAGGCTAAGTTGCAGATTATCTTTTTCATAAGTGAGGAGTTGTCTATTATCAGTGAGGAATTATCAGTGAAGTGGTATCAGTGAGGAGTTATCAGTGAGGAGTGCGCCAGCCCCTGTTCACTGATAACTCCTTATAGTTCACTTTTTTTTGTTATTCTTCAGAATCCGGGGAATTGGATGAAAAGGGTTGGGAGCATGAGAAGGAATCCGAGGATGATGAGTCCGAGGATGAATTTCCAGGACCATTTGACCCATGTGGCATAAGGTATCTTGGCCACCCCTATGCAGGCAATGAGGACGCCGGATGTGGGCGTGATCATGTTGGTGAAACCATCGCCAAACTGGAATGCCAGCACTGTGGTCTGACGAGAGACATTGATGAGATCGGCAAACTGCGCCATGATGGGCATCGTGAGTGCGGCTTTGGCTGAGCCAGAAGGCATGATGATATTCAGGAGCGTTTGAAAGGTGTACATGACACCCAACGAGGCCACTTCTCCAGTCTCGGCCAAGGAACGAGTCAATCCATAAAGAATGGTGTCGATAACACGACCATCGCGGAGAATGAATATGATGCCGCTGGCAAGGCCAACAACAAGAGCGGCAGAGAGGATGTCTTTGCACCCAGCAAGGAAGAGCTTTGCAATGGAGTCGGCACTCTGTTGGTCGGATACACCGGCACTAATGCCCATGACAAGGAAGAGCGCGGAGATTTCCATAATATACCAACCATAGCCCAGCACACCTACGACAAGGAAACAGATGGTAAAGAGCAGGATGTGGATGATGAAGAAGTGGACCGACTTACGCAGCATGAAGAATCCCAAGACGATGAACAAGGCCGTAAGGATAGGCAGCAATACAAGCGAACTTTGTCCACCTCCGACTGCCACCGTGGTGACTGGCATACGGAAGGAGCACACAATGAGAATGACGGAAATAATGGCATATACAATCCAGGCTGTTTTAGGCGAATGGTATTGCACCGGGGTGCTCTGCTGCTCTTGGGCACGTTGGCGCCAGTATTCGTCGAGCTGATACATTGGCGATTTCTCGGGATTACGTTTCACACGATTGGCATACCAAAGGACGAAGGCGATGCCGACAGTGGTAAGAACCAGCCAGCACAGGATTCGATATTCAAGTCCAGAAAAGATGGGGAGGTCGGCAATGCCCTGTGCTATGCCGATGGTAAAGGGATTGAGCATGGCACCAGCGAAGCCAACATGAGCGGCCACGTAGCACATGCAGACGCCTACGATGGAGTCATAACCCATTGAAATAGCCAGCGGAACAAAAATAACCACGAATGCAATGGTTTCCTCGCTCATGCCGAAGACGGCACCGAATAGGCTGAACATGATCATAATGAGTGAGATGATTATGTTCTCGACACCTATCAGCTGAAAGAGTTTGAATCGATTAAGTTTTAGCACCTTCCGCAAGAATGCCATGACACCCACGTCGATAGCATGGCTGTTGTTGAGAATCCAGAAAGCGCCTCCTACCATGAGGATGAAGATAATGATGTCGGCCTTATCAACAAAACCATTGAAAAGTGAGGAGAATATCTGCCAGGTCTGCGGGGCTTTTTCTACAAAATGAAATGAGCCATTCTGCACGACTTCTTTGGTCGTAACGCTACCATCGGCATTGGTAATGGACACTGCCTGGCGAACAAATTCGCCTGCAGGGATTATCCATGTGCAAATAGCTGCTAAGATAATGAGCACAAAGACGATGGTAAATGTGTGTGGGATTTTTTTCATGACGGAAAGGGGGCAAAAAACTGAATTGTTAGGGATGGTGTTACTAAATTGAAGCCAAGTAGGAGTTGCGATAATGGTAGTCGGTCGAGACGTCTTCGCCAAACCATGCTGGAGGGACAAAGGCATTGGCCGCCTCGGTATTGGGGAATTCTACTTCCACCAGCATGAGGCCTTTGTGGCGACCATGGAATATGTCTAGCTCCGCCGTGAGTCCCTCATAAGCACCATCTGCCATTTGGCGACGAAGATTAATGCGATACCGGGTCTTGGAGAGGCATCCTATATCGCATTTGGCTTTGAGGCGCTGATAGCTTTCGGCCGACAAATTGAACTCTTCCTCGCGATTATGGATGGCAGATGAATTGGTGTTGACCTGATGCTCCTTGACGGTTAGTATATACGCATCACCCATCCTGCGGATGCGCAGGGTGGGTGATGTGCAGAGGTAGGCTTGTTCAATCTCAATGTGCTGATACTGGTCTAAATCGACAGGCAAATCGCGCACGAGATATTTACGTTCTATCTCCATGGTGAGGGAATTTAGAGGGTCTTGAGATACTCGGTGACGTTTTTCTCGATACGAGCAGCAACATCAGCGCAGTCGTCGGCCTTCTGGAATTTCTCACCAGTTATATGCTCATAAAGTTCGATATAACGATCGGTAATAGAGTTGACAATCTCATCGGTCATCTCAGGAACCTGTTGGCCTGCCTGGCCCTGGAAGCCATTGGCCATGAGCCATTCGCGGACAAACTCTTTGGAGAGCTGGCGCTGGCGCTCGCCTTTGGCCTGGCGTTCCTCGTAGCCTTCTGCATAGAAATAACGGCTGGAGTCGGGAGTGTGGATTTCGTCGATGAGGTAGATCTTGCCATCACGTTTGCCAAACTCGTACTTGGTGTCGACAAGGATAAGGCCCTTTTCGGCAGCCATTTCGGTACCACGCTGGAAGAGAGCAAGAGCGTATTTCTCTAACTGGTCGTAGTCTTCCTGAGAAACGAGACCAGTGCGGATGATTTCCTCGCGGGAGATATTCTCATCATGACCAGCATCAGCTTTGGTGGTGGGGGTCACAATAGGTGTGGGGAATTTCTGGTTTTCAACCATTCCTTCGGGCAGCTGGACACCGCAAAGGGTGCGAGCACCTGCTTTATATTCGCGCCAAGCACTACCTGCAAGATAGCCACGAACAATCATTTCGACACGGAAGCCTTCGCATTTGAGACCTACAGTTACCATGGGGTCGGGGGTAGCGAGTTTCCAGTTGGGAACGATGTCCTGAGTGGCATCAAGAAACTTTGCAGCAATCTGGTTGAGGACCTGACCTTTGTAAGGAATACCCTTGGGAAGAACTACATCGAAGGCACTGATACGGTCGGAAACAACCATTGCCATATACTTATCGTCGATATTGTAGACGTCGCGCACTTTACCGACATAAAGACTTTTTTGATTAGGAAAAGAAAACTGGGTTTTTACAACTGCTTTCATGATATTATGTTTTTATTATTATACTTTATTGTTCGTCTAGCTGTTGAGCAAAAAATGTGAAATTGACTTTGCCGTAATTGCGATGCTGCCAGAAATGCGGATGATCTTCAAATTGATATTCCCGAGGATGCTCGAGGATGAAAATACCATCTTCGGTAAGCAACTGATGCTCGAAAATAAGGTCGGGCAGCTGTGCGAGATTCTCTAAGGCATAAGGTGGATCTGCAAAGATGATATCAAACTTCTTGTAGGCTCGTTTAATCAGATCGAAAACATCCGACCGTACTACATGTATATTTTTTACACCAAATTGCTGGGCAGAAGATTTTATGAATTCCGTACACTGAGCATTGATATCAATCGACGTTACCTCTTTGGCACCACGAGACACAAATTCAAGAGAGACAGCACCTGTGCCAGCGAAGAGGTCCATTACGGTACATTCTTCATAATCAACATAATTATTTAGAATATTAAATAGGCTTTCTCTCGCCATATCTGTGGTAGGGCGAACTGGCAATGTAGTTGGGGGATTCAGTCGGCGTCCTCGGAGAGAACCTGCAATGATACGCATATTTCTAAATTATTGTGTCATGACAAAAGCATGGCATGTTTGTAAGTCGGGAAAGTTTGAAATTCGGGAATCAGATAAGTAGTGGGCTGACCTGTATAGAGTGTGACGTTAGGGAAGTAGTGCTGAAGCTGTAGGAATAGCTCCCTATCGACATTACCACATATAGATAGCTCCATATCAGGAGTTTCGATATGGAACTGCTTCATAATACCTATAGCTTGATAAAGTCTTTCGTTGGAGGTACCATATTTGAAGCTATTGCTGAGGAGTAGTTGAGCACCATAGCACACTTCAAAATCAGCCACTCCATCTCGAACATTCATGAGCATAAGCGGATGGTTTGCACTACGATTGATAAGCATTTCGGTGGCCAACACCGAGTGCTGACAGTGCACATCAATTCCGGGAATGGCAAGTTTGAATGCTGTTACGATGTTCGAAGAGGCAGAATATATGATATAGGAGTGTAGTGCGGGGACGTGTAAATGATAGACACCCATGCCAATGTCGAGCGGAGATACTGCCTTCAGATATTGGCGGTCGCGCTCAGGCTCATAAAGGTGCTCAGGAATCCACACGAAACGCTCAGATGGGATTATCAGACGGACAGATTTGAATCCAAAAGTGGAAATATTATTAGTAATGAAGAAATCCTTCAGAGCCTTGGCCAAGTCAGCAAATGGCAGGTTGAAATCAAAATCAGCCTCACCAAATGTGAGCAGAACATGGTCAAGGGTGGATACCGAAAAAGAAAATCCATTTGACCGGAGGCAAATGGATAATCTTGTTTCGTTATTGGCCACCGCTTTATCTGTCGTGATAATAGTTGTGACTTTATTTGTCATGTTTATTCGAAGTTACCATCGGTAATGGTCTGGGTCATATCACCAACCTTCCAACCGGGGAAACGATGATTCTGTTCGAGCTCGGCAAGTTTATTGATAACGAGCTGTTTGTCAATGTCCTCAATAAGGTCCTTCATTTCAACCAAGCATTCGAAAACAGGCATCTGATAGCCACTCTTCTCAATGAAGCCGGCCTGGAGCTGGAAGTCATACTTCTTATCGCGGGGATAAGGAACATAACGAAGATTCATGATCTCTTCATCGGTGAGGGTGAACTTCTTGTTCTCACGAAGATACTGAATGGGGTTGACATATTCAACAACACGAGATACATAACCAGCCTTGATTTGCTCGGACTCGGACATTTCGTTGATGTCGACATCCTCGGGAATCTTGTCGTAGTTGATGTTCTTGTTGACAACGCTCATGCTATCTTCATGAAGAAGACGGTTAAAGAGAGTGTCAAAGCTACCAGTGTAGCATCCGTAAGTGTTTTTGTAAGCCTCTTCGAGAGTACGAATGGCTTTCAGTTTTTCAGCACATGCCTCACGGCGTTTGTTGTACTCGTTGTCGAATTTTACAGGTTCCATAATGCTGCGATACAGCCAAAAGATAAGGCCGAGAATCACAACGCCTAAAAGGATCTGGACTAAAGTTCTACTTTTCATGTTATATTATTGTTTTTTATTTCCTAATATATTTTGCAAAGATACGAAAAAAAGTGGGAAGTGAAGAAAAAAAAATGTTTTTTTTTACTTTTCTTGTTCAACGTGTTTTATAACAACCTGGCAGTCAAAATTTTCCGAAATCCATTTTGCAGTGCGTTCTGCACAATAAACAGACCTATGTTGGCCTCCAGTACAACCAAAACTGACCATCAGACTAGTGAAGTTGCGCTGCAAATACTTTGTTATTGATGGACCAATAAGTTGCTGCACACCCTTCAGAAAAGCTTCCATTTCTGTATCATCTTTAAAGAAATCAATCACAGGTGAGTCTTTACCCGTATAGCATTTATACTCAGGATATCGTCCCGGATTGGGTAAGGCACGACAATCAAATACATAACCGCCGCCATTTCCGGAGGAATCAGATGGAATCCCCTTTTTATATGAAAAACTATATATTTTTATTGTTAGCCCTGAGGATTCTGGTATTTTGGACTGAGCTAACGCAGAGTCGACAATGGCCTGCCACACCTTTTGCAGGTGTGGTATCTCTATTGGTAAAGTATAGCTTTCAAGTATATGTCGTAAATTATTTATTGCCAAAGGAATACTATTAGCAAAATATTCTTTCCGCTCAAAGTAGCCTCTATAGCCATAAGCTCCCATTGCTTGCATTATACGTATAAGAACATAGGCAAAGAAATGTTGCTTGAACTGTTTTTTGTCAATAGGGTATCTCTTTGAAAGACAAATGATATAATGATCAAGCAATTCTTTACGAATCACATCGGGTATATCACTTTTGGCGCTATAAAGCAAAGATGCGACATCATATTGGGCAGCCCCTCTCCTACCCCCTTGGAAATCAATATAGTATGGAACGCCTTCTTTGAGCATGATGTTACGCGACTGAAAATCACGATATAGAAAGAATCCACAATCTGCAGACAGAAGATATTCTATCAAGGTTTTATAGTCTTGCTCAAGTAATTGCTCATCGAAAGGAATATATCTCAATTTAAGAAAATAGTATTTGAAATAATTGAGATCCCATTGTATCGATTGAGCGTCAAAATCACTCCTAGGATATGCATAAGAGAAATCCATGTCGCGGCCAGCCACCTGGATTTCAGAAAGATCGTCAAGTACGCGCTTGTATATATTAAGCAGTTCACTATCAAATCCGCCACCCAACCTACGTTTGTCGTAGGCGAAGTCATATAATGTCGTATTTCCAAGATCTTCTTGCAGATAGCAACGGCGGTCGGGACTGACATGATACACCTCTGGCACATGAATACCTTTGCTAAGCAATGTCTGACTGTAATAAAAGAATGCCTCATTCTCGCGTACATCATCATTGTATGCAGCTATACACTGATGATTTGTACCGATAGCTCGCCAATATTTCCGGTTGCTACCATTAGCGGAAAGAGCCATCAATTCTACAACAGGCTCACCAGCCCACTCATTAAACAATTGCCGTACAAGGTTCTCCATATAGCTAATCTGTCAGCTCGTCTAACATGTGGCATGTACCGGTGAAATAGGCACCCGACTCAATTGCCAATTTGTTTGCCACGATATCGCCTTTAACCTTGGCAGTAGAATAGAGTGTGAGAAATTCTTTGACAGAAAGATTGCCGTCAATGGTTCCTATAACATTGGCATTTTGGCACACAACATTTCCGTGAATCTGTCCATGCTCACCGATAACAAGCTTTCCGGTGAGGGTGATGTTGCCATCAAGAACACCGTCCATACGGAAATCGCCATTGGCTTGGATATCACCTTTGATGGTAGTTCCCACAGTGATGGTATTGATTAAACTGCTTACATTATCGCTCATTTTGAATAATATTTATCGTAAAACTGTTTATATGCATCCACTTTCTTGCGGTTGTAGAAAGTGGTGTAATTCTGTTTTGATATTGCAAAGATCTGATAATCTTCCGCACTATAATCGGTCATAGGGCCTTCTGCTAGCTGCAGATGACGCGCAAAATCAAGTGCCTCAGACGCATTAAGGAAGGTACTGATTGTGACCATTTGAGTTGTGTCGGTAAACATCAACGGAGTCACCTTGTATCCTGAATTGGCATAATAACCCAAAATGAAATCGCCTACTTTAACCTGCAGCTGAGTGGCACGAATTTTCTTGTCCTTGACAATTATTATCACCTGATGAGGCATATTTTCTTTATATCGGAACAACTGAGCCTCAGGCGATAACGGATCATCAGAATTATTATTAGCCAACTGACTATTTCTATCTGCGCCCTTCTTTATATTTGTGGCATTGATTATGGCTTGCTCACCGTCCTCCACACTTTCCGAACTGCCACTATTGGCAATGTACTTACCGCCCTCACCTTGCAGATAAGCAAGCTGGTTCTGCGCCAATTGTACTATTGTATCAGTTGAAGGATAGGTATTTACAATATCCTGAAATGCCGAGATTGCGGCATTCTTATTGTCCATTCTAGCATAAGCCAATCCTTCCCAAAACTGGAACTTACCCAGCATAGAATGCCCTTCATATACTTGTCTGGCAGTAGTAACAGCCTCCACTACATCCTCATAGCGATGCTTTCTATAGAGGGTATAGACCTCATTGTAGTCTTCATTAATCAGTTGCCCGCGACGAATTATTTCCTTATAATAGTCTTCGTCCAAAATCATGTTTGCAAAATCGCTATCCGGGAACCCC
Source organism: Bacteroidales bacterium (assembly GCA_045597945.1). Lineage (GTDB taxonomy): Bacteria > Bacteroidota > Bacteroidia > Bacteroidales > P3 > Colimorpha. Next base: position 9,628 of record JAZLLD010000080.1, on the reverse strand, counting down.
ATGAGCACCATATCCTTATAGTAATTGGCGCTGGGAGTATTGCCTTGTTTGTCGTAAATCTTATACAACATGTAGAATGCCTGGACGATTTCTGGATTATCGGTGTAATTATTCACTAGTCGCAGATAGCATTCCAAAGCTTTGGGTATATTGTGTATGCCATCATAAAATATATATCCAGCGTTCAAAAGGCAAACCGCGGTCTGCGATTGCATAGAGTCTTGCTGAGTTGAGTCTGGAATAGACTTTAAATAGTATGCAACGCTGTGCGGATCGTTCGGGTCTCCAGCGGAGTCACTACGGGCCTTCTCTGGCTCTGCATTGTCATCATCCTTGGCCTCACCATTGCCTTCAGCCTCTTCTTCGGAATCAGAATTTTGGGCTATCATGTTCATACCGAGTAAGCCTTTCTTCGACATGAACCAATAGTCTTCCAAAACTCTCATACCCCATTTCTGGCGGAACGACTCTTTGCCTTTCTGCACTGTGTTGCTATTGTAGAAATACCAATCACCTTGCAATGTATTTTCTTGAGCCTTAGCACTTCCTGTAAGTTGTTCAAGTAGTTCTCGCTCCTGAGCCTCTTTCTCAGCTTGCTTTAAATCCTCAATCTTTTTGTTGATAAGTTCAAGCCGCTGTGCCTCTCCCATATTGGCAACAGCTATCAAGCTGTCGTTCTGGTCGATAACGCGGGTGAACGAAACCAATGATGTAAGAAGTTCGTAGCGCGACTTGATGCTGGAATATCTAGGATAGTCGGCACGGATGATGGCCATAGCTGTATCATAATAAATCTGCGACTGGTCATAGTCTTGGTATTTATCATAAAGGATTCCTGCCAAGCGAATAGCTGACCTTGCCTTTTGTGCGGGATTGTTTTTTGAAACTGCCGACGAGATTCTGAATGCTTCGCAAGCTTTCTTTATCTCCCTCATTCCCATGTACATCTCGCCTTTTGCATAATATATCTGGTCTAGGAATTCCTCATTCTTCTTGTCGCGCAACATCTTATCCAACAATCGCTCAAGCTTGGCTTGGTCGGTATGTTGTAAATCGGCACAGGAAGCCAGATTAAGTCTGGCATTAAATTCCATTTCGTAATCAAGGCTGTACTTCAATACTTTCTCATAGTATTTTGACGCCGTAGGACGCTTATCCTGATCTTGGTATACTTGACCTAAAATGAAGCAGATGCGAGCTTTTTGAGCAGGTGACGGATGACATTCAAGTGCCATTTTCAAGAATTGCACACCCTTCTTATATTTCTCCTGCGGCAATGTACATTCAGCCATTGCCATGTAAAGATTGAGTCTCTGCTTGGGGGAGAAACCACCCTTTCCATAATCCGAAACCAACTGGTCTAATTGGTTTTCTGCATCTTGGTAACGCTGGTCAAAAGTAGAACAACGAGCCTGCAATACAGCAGCCTCATCGCCAATCTCAGTACCTCCGTATTGGGATACAAGCATTTGGCAAGTGCTGGCCGACGTCACAAAATCATGTTTGTAGAATGTGGCATAGGCTGTCATCAGATAGCACTTAGAGATGTATGGCACATGCTCGCGGCCATCCACAAAGATACTGTGTTTCTTGATGCCCTTCAGACTTTTCTCTACAGCTCTGTCGAACTGCGGATTCATCGCCATGGCATCCTCTTTGGTGCCCATTTTGCTTACGGGCAAGATGCGGGTATAGTCATCCTTCACCTTGGCCTGCAGCATGTTGACACCTTCTTTCAGGCTCTCATTGCCATTCCACCACACATTGTAATGTGCCGTGGTATTGTGGAACTGAATATTAGTCCAGTTGGCCTTCTGGGTGGAGCAAGAGCAAGCCACCCACGACAATCCTAATGCCAGGGCCAAATGACGGACAATATTCAGACCTTTATTCATTATATATATTTTTAGACGTTAAATCTAAAGTGCATAATATCGCCATCCTGGACGACATACTCCTTGCCTTCAACCGAAATCTTACCGGCTTCGCGGCACTTAGCCTCGCTACCTAAAGCCACATAATCTTCATATTTGATTACCTCGGCACGGATGAAACCTCTCTCGAAATCGCTGTGAATGATACCTGCGGTCTGAGGAGCTTTCATTCCCTTTTTGAAAGTCCACGCACGGCACTCTTTGGGGCCAGCGGTCAAGAAAGTCTGCAAGTTAAGGAGCTTATATGCGGCTTTGATAAGTCTGTTCACACCAGATTCCTTCAAACCCAGATCTTCAAGAAACATCTGTTTTTCCTCGTAAGTCTCCAGCTCTGCGATATCTGCCTCAATGCCAGCACCAATGACCAGAACTTCGGCTTCTTCGTCTTTGACGGCCTCGCGAACTGCATCAACAAATTTATTGCCATTGACCACAGACGCTTCATCCACGTTACAGACATAAAGAATTGGCTTGGCTGTCAGCAGCATCAAATCCTTGGCAGCCTCCAACTGTCCTTCTTCAAGTTTCACGGTTCGTGCGCTACGACCAGACATCAAGGCATCACGGTAGAGATCCATAACCTCAACAAGTTTCTTGGCTTTGGCATCGCCGCCAGCTTTGGCTTTCTTTACTTCTTTGTCATAGCGGTTCTCAATGGTTTCCAAATCCTTGAACTGCAACTCTAAATCGATGGTCTGCTTATCGCGAATGGGGTCAACACTGCCATCAACATGGGTCACATTATCATCCTCAAAGCAACGGAGTACATGAATAATGGCATCAGTGGTTCGGATATCTCCCAAAAACTTATTGCCAAGACCTTCACCTTCGGAAGCACCTTTTACCAGACCTGCAATGTCCACAATTTCCACCGTGGCAGGAACCACACTGGCAGGACGTTCCATCTCAACCAATTTTGCAAGTCGCTCATCCGGGACGGTGATTACACCCACATTGGGCTCAATTGTGCAGAAAGGGAAGTTAGCAGCCTGAGCCTTCGCATTGCTCAAGCAGTTGAACAAGGTCGATTTGCCAACATTGGGCAGACCTACGATACCACATTGAAGAGACATATCTAAGTATTTATCGTTTTGTTTGTAGTCAAGTTAATTATTTGTTTTCAACCATATCTTTCTCAATAAGATATTGGTTGCGGGTGGTGGAATTGCGGCAGATGAGTTCGCCAAGGAAACCAGCCATAAACAGTACTGTGCCCATCAGGATGAACAACATGGAGACATAGAACCATACACTATTAGTCAGTGAGATACTTCCACAGAGTCGCATCACGCAGACAATAATGAAGGCCAAGAAACCAAGGAAGAACGCCAGGCTGCCTATAAGACCGAAGAAGTGCATGGGTTGTTTGCCGAATTTGGACATGAACATGATGCTCATCAAGTCCAGATATCCATTGACAAAGCGGTCGAGACCAAATTTGGTCACCCCAAACTCGCGTTTACGATGCTGAACAACCTTCTCGCCAATTTTACCAAAACCTGCCCATTTAGCAATGACCGGTATGTATCTGTGCATCTCGCCATAGACTTCGATACATTTAACCACATCGTGGCGATAAGCTTTCAAGCCGCAGTTGAAATCATGTAACATGATACCACTCATCTTCCTGGTTGTCCAATTGAAAAACTTCGAAGGTATATTTTTAGCCAGCTTGGAATCATAACGTTTTTTCTTCCAGCCACTCACAAGGTCAAACCCATCCTCTTTAATCATTCTGTACAGCTCAGGCACTTCGTCCGGGCTATCTTGCAAATCTGCATCCATTGTGATAACAACATCGCCCTCTGCTCTGGCAAAGCCCACATTCAATGCAGCTGATTTACCATAATTGCGACGGAATTTCACACCTTTATAGCGAGGGTTCTTGGCATTCAAATCTTCAATAACCTTCCATGAGTTATCCTTACTGCCATCATCAACCATGATGACTTCATAATCAAAGTGATGTTCCTCCATCACTCTATCTATCCATTCTGCCAGATGCGGAAGCGATTCGTCTTCATTAAAAAGCGGCACAATGATTGAAATGTCCATGTCTATATATTTTTTGTTATTACTCTATGTTGTTGCAAAATGGGGCTAACCCATTCCTGTTTACTTTTTTTTGCTAATATTATTTGTCTTCTCGCGCACAGGGCTTTTTTCTGTTCTAAAAACTATTGCCGAAAAGAATGTGATTATTATACTCCAAACAACCGACCGGAATCCTCCAATGAAGGCCCAGTCTCCAGCCGTGTATCGCTTAACTGCCTCAACAGCCACTTTGGCTTCAGCACTTGTCTCGGCCGGCTCCATAACACGGATACGCTGTTCATTGTAGAAACCGACTAGGTCAGTATTCAAAACTCCGCTATAGAGCCATACCCACAATCCATACACAACTCCGCTCACCAAGCCAATGCCCATACCCAGCAACATGAGTTCTTTTAGTGTAACCTTTTGCTCTGGCAATTGTTTGCGGTACTGATAGCTTGCCCAGAAAATTCCTACAAGCAGCACCAATTGCGTTGTATAGTTTTCCGGACTGCTGATTGGCATGTCTGAAAGGAGGTCTCTCAACAACATTACTACAGCCATAACACCCCCTATCAACGTTCCGTCGACAAGATAGGACTTACGGTAATTTCCGTATATTGTTGAGTTATATCGTCTAATAAATCTAGCCATTACTTTTTATAAAACGCAAAGATAAGAAAAAAATTGCATTTTATAAAATAATATTTTTAATATCTTCAAATATAGTCGTTTTTTGAAGTATTTTTCTCCTATTTTCAAGTGCCTTTTCATCAAAATTGCTGACCATCAATCGCGAAATTTCATTACGCAAATCATCAGGCGAATCAGCAATCAAGCAAGCTTCTGCAAGCCCGGTGCCTTCAACCATTTTTGAATTAACAAGGCAATGCCGACCATTATACAAAGCATTCATCAGTTTCAGTTTAACACCGGTTGACTGGTCTGTGACCAACAAATTAATGTGCGCTTCTCGCAATAGCTTCTCCAACTGCATGTCGTCAGGATTTGCAACAAGGACAGCATTTTTATACTGAGCGATTTTTCTCTGCAATGCCTCGCCGGGATTCCTTCCCGCCACAACAAAACGGAACTCAGTATCACCTATCACATTTTCTAACAAATATTCAACCGCACTCACATTCTCTCCGACTGATAAATTGCCATGATACAGTACATATTCGCCACTTCCTAGTTGAGAGTTAACTTGTTGATGGCCATGAGCTGGAGGGATAAGGTGTACATTTCTAAACCCTTGATTTCTAAAATGGCCAGCATCTTTCTCACTAATGGCCAAAATTGAATCGGCTTTGGCCAATATGGCTTCGTATCTGAGGAGTTTCTTGGCTTCCATTCTGAAGAACAGTCGCTTCCAGCCAAGTTTCTCAGCATCGGCCAACGCATCATAATAGTCATGCTCAACATTATGTGTGCGAACAGAAATATGCCTTTCTTTTCCACCCAACTGTTCCAAAACCCAACAATTGTGCAGGCCTTCCAGCAAAATTGGATAGTCGTCCTTTTGTAGGTTGGAAATCAACTCCTTCGAGCAACGCGAAGCAACTATATACGGACTTGGTGACAATTGCCTCCTAAAGCCAGTCTCTCTTTTGTAATAGCGAACTTCTTCGCACAACTCCTCCAAGACTTTGGCTTCACTTCTGCCATACGTATAACAATGTAGGTGAATCTTCACACCTGCCTCAGACAAGCCCTTGATGCGGTAAAATACATCAATAACACCACCATAATCAGCTGGCCACGGTACATTGAAAGATACTATATGTAAATGATTCACTATTATCTGTTATCAGATTTCTATTTTCAAACCATCATAGGCCAGGTAGACATTGCCTGGCAATTGCTGCGAGGTTTCTGCCCAAAGGCCCATTTCATGACTCATGTGGGTCAGATAGGCAACCCGCGGCTTCACTTGTTCTATGATTTCCAAAGCCTCAGGCAGGCAGAAATGAGAGAAATGCTTTTGCTTTCTCAACGCATTAATTACCAAGGTGTCAACTCCTTCCAACTTCGTCAATTCATTAGGCTCGATTTTGTTGGCATCAGTGATATAGGCCAACTTGCCGATTCTATATCCCAAGACTGGCAGATCTTTGTGCATTGCTTTGATTGGCAGCACTTCATGACCCGCAACCATCACCTTTTCTTCACCACTCAATTCGTGAAGATTGGCTTCCGGAAGCCCCGGGAATTCATGATAGCCAAAGATGTAATGATAGTCGCGCTCAATCGAAACGCGAGCCTCTCGATTACAATATATTTCCATCTTTTGCTGCTGAACCCAATTGAAAGCTCTAATATCGTCAATTCCACCAACATGGTCGCGGTGGGCATGAGTAATCAGAATGCCATCAAGATGAGTGACACACTCTCGCAACATCTGCTCACGGAAGTCCGGACCAATATCAATTAAGATATTCTTGCCATCGTCCAGTTCCACCAAAGCAGAAGTGCGCAGATGTTTATCATGTGTGTCATCTGACTGACACACACGGCATTTACATGCTATAACGGGTACTCCTTGCGAAGTACCCGTTCCTAAAAATATCAATCTCATTATTCGTTCTTGACAGTGAGTCTAAAACCTACACCATGTACATTCACAATCTGCACCTGAGGGTCAACCTTCAAATATTTGCGAAGCTTAGTAATGTAAACATCCATGCTTCGGGCAGCAAAATAGCTGTCGTCCTTCCAGATTTTCTGCAAAGTGCTGGTTCGATCAACCAACTGGTTGAAATTCATTGCGAACATACGCAGCAGTTCGCATTCTTTCATCGTCAGACGTTGGACAATCTCGCCACAAGTAAGAGTCTGATGGCCATAGTCGAACACGATATTGCCGATGTGGAAAATGTTCTTATCCGGCTTTCCATCATCAAAGGAGCGGCGGATGGTGGCGTTCACGCGTGCCAGCAACTCTTCCATGCTAAAGGGCTTGGTGACATAGTCATCGGCACCGATCTCGAAACCTTTCAGCTTGTCAGCCTCTAAATTCTTTGCAGTCAAGAAAATAATGGGTATTCGTTTGTCGACACGACGAATTTCCTTTGCCACGGTAAAACCGTCTTTGATAGGCATCATGATATCCAGGATGCAAGCATCCACATCATCTTTCTGATACGAGTCGAGGGCAGCCTGTCCATCAACAGCCAAAAAGACGGTGTAGCCTTTCTGCGAAAGATAAGCCTTCAAGATTGTACCCAGATTGGGATCGTCTTCTGCAACAAGCAGCTTAATACCTAAATTCATATAATAGTGTTTTAGTCTTCAACAATTTTGATACTTTCAATCAAGTCACCAGCCTCAATCAAGTCAATCACCTCCAGGCCTTCTTCCACTTTGCCAAAGCAAGTGTGCATGCCATCCAGGTGCTGGGTGTTCTGGCGATTGTGGCAGATGAAGAACTGGCTGCCGCCGGTGTCTTTGCCTGCATGGGCCATCGACAGTACGCCTCTGTCGTGGTACTGCTTTTCGGCCTGGGTTTCACATTTGATATGCCAACCGGGGCCACCAGTGCCCACGCGGGGGTCGCGAGGATTGCGGCTGTAGGGGCAACCGCCTTGAATTACAAAACCAGGGATCACGCGGTGGAAACGCAGTCCGTCATAAAAGCCGTCATTTGCCAGCTTCACAAAATTTGCCACTGTTCCGGGAACCTCTTTTTCATAAAGGGTGGCAGTCATTACTCCCTTTGGTGTTGTAAATATTGCTTTCATTCTGTTAATATTCGTACTACTTTAACTTAAAAAATTGCAAATTATTGTGCGAAACTGTTATTTTTTTTATCTTAAATTCCATTCTCCGAATTTGCAATCTTCAGTTTTTGCATCTCAAAAAATTATAAAACAGCAGGTTGCGTTATCAAGCTAGAACTGCGATGCTTTTTTAAAGATTCTGTTCCAACGCACCTTGCCGTGGTCCTTGTCGATAGAGAATACAACTCTGGTGGCCTTGCCAGTGATGTGGTCCTCGGGAACAAAGCCCCAGAAGCGGCTGTCGGCAGAATTGTGGCGGTTGTCGCCCATCATCCAGTAGTAGTCCATCTTGAAGGTATAGGAAGTGGCTTCTTTATCATTAATATATATATGTCCGCCTTTCACCTCCAGCTTGTTGCCTTCAAACACTTCGATGGCACGCTGGTAGATGGGCAAATTCTTCAGATTCAGCTCAATGGTCTCACCCTTGGCAGGAATATGCACTGGGCCGAAGTTGTCCACAGTCCATTTGTAATCCTCGGAATGAGGGAAAAGACTATTGTCGGCATCTGCCAACTCATATTTAACCGGCACAACCTCAATCACATCGGGTCTGCTCTGCAACTCAAGAGACAAGCGCTCAGTCATCGGCAACTCAAAATGGTCGGTACCGGTGTACATCATGATAGACAACGCATTCTGGTAATCCTCATAGCTCACACCCATGTCGTCCAAAATCTTCTTCACATTCAGCCCTTGTTGGAACTGAACAGCATAAGTCTGCTGGCTTTCAATAGGGTTAGGCAGTTCTTTATCATTAATATACACCTTCTGGTCCACGATCTTCAAATCCTCACCGGGCAGACCGATGCAGCGCTTGATAAAGTTTTCGCGCTTATCCACAGGGCGAACACGAATCTTGTTCTGTACCATTTGATTTCCGACAGGCAACATCTTGGCGTTCAGAACATTCTCGCGACCCATCTCTCGAACCAAGTCGTGATAGCTTCTATTGCTCTGCCATGCGGTGCACACTGTGTCACCATCAGGATAATTGAAAACCACGGCGTCAAAACGTTCCACCTTGCCAAAACCGGGATAGCGATGGTAGGGAAGTTTGATCCAATCAACATACGATTCCAGCTGACCGCCGCTCAGAGGCAATACATTGTGAACCAAGGGGAATGCCAAAGGAGTCATAGCCTGGCGAGGGCCGTAAGCCATCTTCGAAACCAAAAGATAGTCGCCCGTGAGCAAAGATTTCTCCATCGAGCTGGAAGGGATGTTATAGAATTCCATCACCTTACCGCGAATCAGCACAGCTGCCACCAAGGCAAAGACAATGGCATCCAACCAGTCGCGCATCTCGCTCACCTTGTGAGGAGGCTCTTGCGTAGGATCATGATACTCAAACTTATTCATGCCAACCAAGGGCAGATAAATCCAGGGGAAAATAACGGCAAAGGTCTGTTCCCAGAAGCCATAACGGCGGAACACCTTGGCAGTTTCGACCACCATCAGCAAGAATGTGAAAATATTGATTGCGGGGATCAGGAAATAGAGATACCACATCTTGCCCTTGCCGCAAATCTTAATCCAAATAACTATGTTATAGATAGGTATCAGCGCCTTCCATGGTGCCACACCAGCCTTCTTAAACACAAAACACAGGCCCAAAACACAGCCCACGAAATAAAGAATCATTAAAATGTCGTACAGCATTATTGTAATTATTTTATGTCTATAACGAAAATATTAATTTAATATTGTATCAATTTTATTAATAAGTAAATTTTTCTCACTCTCCCAGCACAGCTCCTTCCCTGCCCTCTCGAATATCTCCTGCTTTTCGCGGCACTCTAATTTACTCCAATACATCAGTGTATCACTTATCACATCACTCAATTCTTTAACATATTGTTCATAATCGCTCCCCTCCTT
>JAZLLD010000079.1:0-21211 GCA_045597945.1 Bacteroidales bacterium | reverse complement strand
GCTTGGTGAAGCGGCCCGAGAGACCCTCGGCGGGGGTGGCCAGGATGCTGAAGTTGTGCTCGTACTGCTCGGAGAACTGCAGCGCACGGTCGCGCATATAGCCCACGATGCGCAGACCCAGCTGCTGGGCCTCGTCGCTCTCGCCGTGGTGCTTGCCGATGAGGGCAATGAGGCACTCGGCCAGGCCTATGAAGCCTATGCCCAGGGTGCCCTGGTTGATGACCGACTCGATGGTGTCGTTGGGGCGGAGCTCCTCGCTGCCATTCCACAGCTTGGACATGAGCAGGGGGAACTGCTTGGCCAGGGCGGTGCGCTGGAAGTTGTAGCGCTCCACCAGCTGGTTGGCGGCCACGTCGAGCAGGTCGTCCAGTTTGGCAAAGAAGGCCTCGATGCGGGCGTTCTTATCTTCAATCTCGCGGCATTCCAAAGCCAGGCGCACGATGTTGATGGTGGAGAAAGACAGGTTGCCACGGCCCACGGAGGTCTTCTCGCCATAGCGGTTCTCGAAGACGCGGGTGCGGCAGCCCATGGTGGCCACCTCGTAATTATAGCGTTGCGGGTCGCTTTCGCGCCATTTCTCGTGTTGGTTGAAGGTTGCGTCGAGGTTTACGAAGTTGGGGAAGAAACGGCGTGCCGCCACCTTGCAGGCATAGCGGTAGAGGTCGTAGTTGCGGTCTTCGGGCAGATAGCTGACGCCGCGCTTCTTCTTCCAAATCTGGATGGGGAAGATGGCCGTGGCGCCAGAGCCTACGCCCTCGTAGGTCGACTTCAGCAGCTCGCGGATCACGCAGCGGCCCTCGGCCGAAGTGTCGGTGCCGTAGTTGATGGAAGAGAACACCACCTGGTTGCCGCCACGCGAATGGATGGTGTTCATATTATGTATAAAGGCCTCCATGGCCTGGTGGGTGCGGCGCACGGTCATGTTGATGGCGTGCTGCTTCATGCGCTGGTCGCCATCCAGCAGGTCGAGCGAGGTCTCGATATAGTCGTCGATTGGGGCATCGTACAGATGCTTGAGGTCGAAACCGGTCATCTCTTCCACATGCTTCACCTCCTCCTTGTAGGTCATGCGGATGAAGGGGGCAAGATAGAAGTCGAAAGCCGGAATGGCCTGGCCGCCGTGCATCTCGTTCTGCGCGGTCTCCATGGATATGCAGGCGATGACGCTGGCCGTCTCGATGCGCTTGGCGGGGCGCGACTCGCTGTGGCCGGCAGCAAAGCCACCGTTCAGCACCTTGTCCAGCGGGTGCTGCACACAGGTCAGCGACTTGGTGGGGTAGTAGTCTTTGTCGTGGATATGCAGATAGTTGTTGCGGACAGCCTGTTTGGAGCGTTCGGAAAGGAGAAAATCGTCGACAAAGGGCTTGGTGGTCTCGCTGGCGAACTTCATCATCATGCCGGCGGGGGTGTCGGCATTCATGTTGGCGTTCTCGCGGGTCACGTCGTTGCTCTTGGCCTCAAGGATTTCCAGAAACACATCGCGGGTCTTGGCCTTGCGGGCGATACTGCGCTTGTCGCGGTAGGCTATATATTTCTTAGCCACCTCCTTGCGCGAAGACTGCATGAGCTGCATCTCGACCATATCCTGGATCTGCTCCACCGAAGCCTGCTCGGGACCCTTCATCTCGATACGGTCGACAATCTGGTAGATGAGGCTCTCGTCCTCACCCTTGTCGGTGGTCAGCATGGCCTTGCGGATAGCGGCAGCCACTTTCTCCTTGTTGAAGCCGACGATACGGCCATCACGTTTTACAACAGTCTGTATCATATCATTGTGTGTTTCTTATCAACTAAAAGCTTGTGGCGGATGGCAAGAGAGCATAGGACGCCCGACCGTGACCGGTCACAGTGGCATGCCTCAGCACTTGTCCCCGAGGGCCTCAAGCGGCATTTATTTCATAAAGGCAGGTCTTCTGACTTCCTCCTCCGCCCCGACCAGCCTTCCCATCCCCGCAAGGACAGTGGCACATGTCGGCCGAGGTGTTTTTTGGAGGTCACAGCTACGGGCATAGTTCAGGTTTTCCACCTGATTCCCTTTTCATTTGAGCACTCTTCTCAAACACCTTTACGATTGCAAAATTACAAAATTTTCCGACACAAAATTAAATTATTTTTTCACCAACGCTCACTTGCCGATTCTTCCGCTATGCCCACCATTTTTATTTCAAAAGGTTAGATGTTCATATCTTGTTCATAACTATTCGTGGCTGCCACACAAAAAAGAAGTCCGCCTCATCGGGGGCGGACTTCCTATTTTTGCCTTAGGTCTTAGGGCTATCTCTTGGTGCAGGTATAGGACGTGAGATAGGAATAGTCGTCGCCTAAGTTGATGGTATAGATGCTTTTGAAGTAGATAGAGGGCAGGTTGTTCTGGAAGCCATGGAAGGTGAAGCGCATCATATCCTCGATGGAGGCATAAAAATAGTCGCTGGTGCAGGGGTCGAGGATCAGCACGCCGTCGGCCTCGGTAGCCGTGGTGGTGGAGAACACCTTCTCCGCTTTGGTGTCGTCCTTGATAAAAGTGCAGGTGACATTGAGTTTGTCGTTCTCGCCCTGGGCGATGGTCAGGTAGCCGTGCTCCGGGGGATTGATTTTGCCGGTCATGGTCTCAAAGAACTCCTCGTCGAACCAAGTGCCGTCGGAAGTGGTGATGCTGTCGTAGACCATATCCATGTCGTACACACCGATGAAAGGAGAGGTGGGCCGGTCGTCGCCGGGATTAGTGCCGGGGTTGTCGCCAGTATTGTCTTTCTCGCAACCGGCGAAAGCAAAACAGAGCGCAGTAAAAGCCACTGCCAGAACATAAAGATGTTTCTTCATAATAGTATAGTTATTTAAATTGTATAAGCCATAACGCAAAATGCTGCTTTTTATTATTGCATCCGAAAAATAATCTATATAGAATGTGGGATTTAGAAAAAATGCCCGAGCTCAAGCCCGGGCATTATTCTTGAAATGGATGTTTTGTTATTTGGTGGCACCGGCCTTGATGCTCTTGCCGGCGGTGCCTTCGTAAGCGTAGCCGTAGACGGTTACTTTGGCGGTGGAGGTGTTGTAGTTGATCTTCACCCAGCCGTAGTGAGTGTTGCCGCCCTTGTTGAAGCGGATGCCAACATAGCCGGTGTTGTCGCCCCAGGGAGCGAGGTCGGCGCTGTTGTCCTGAGTGTAGTGGCCGGAAGCGCTGATTTCGGCACCTTCGTTGAGGCGGATGACCTTGTCGTAGTCGTAGCCGGTCTGGTCAGCAGTGGTGAGGACTGCCACACCGCCGTAGGCGGAGATAAGAGCCCAGTCTGCACTTTCGATGGCGAACATCAGCTGGTTGCCTTCGATATCAACAGAACCTTCCATGCCGATAACCTGGGGGGTGCTGAAGTTTTTGACCACGATGGTGGAGGTGGGGTTGTTGTTGCCGCCGTTGTTGCCACCGTTATTGCCGCCATTGTTGCCGCCGGGGGTTACGGGGTCGGGGTCTTTGCCACAGGATGCGAGGGTCATGCCCAAAGCCAGGATGGCCATTGCCATCATGCGAAATACGTTTTTCTTCATGTTGTTTGATTTTTAATTTATTAATAATTGTAATTCTTACTTAATTTGAAATATTTGCCACGGCAAGACTCTGTTATTCCTTTTTGTCTTCAACATCGTTGAGGAAGGGGAAGGCCTCGCCTTTCACCAGCCAGGAGATGCCGAAGAGAGTGAGGAGGATGATTTCCACAATCATGGTGCTGTAGCCGGGGAAACGCATCAGCTTGACCATTACGAAGACTACCTCGAAGGCTATCATGCCCCAGCCGCACACGCGGTAGATGGTGTTGCGGATGCGTTTGCGGGAGGTCATGTTGCCGCCCGACTTGGTGAAGAGGCAGATGCTGTTGATGGCCAGCAGCAGGAAGAACAAGGCGGCGAAGATGGTGTGGAAGATGTGGGAGACGTTCATGGGCAGATGGAAGAAGCCCACGCATTCGTCGGGTTGCAGCCAGCTGACGCTGCAAGGAAAGAGGATGATGCCCAGGCCGCAGAGGCCGCTGAGCGAGGTGACGATGTTGTCCCATTTGTTATAACCGATATAGCAGAGCAGCACGATGGAGGCGGGGGTGAGCACGCCCACGAGTGCGGGTGTCTGATAATAGGTGCAGGAAATGCTCCACCACCATTCGGTGCTGGGGTGGTGGCCGATGCCGGCGGAGAGGATGGCCAGCCAGGGGAGAATAACGCCGAGTAGGCCGCAAATGTTTCTGATACGCATATACATGCGTTTCTCTTTAGTGTTTTCCATAGTGATGAAATGTTTTTGCAAAGATACGTCTTTTTTTTGACTCACGCAACTTGGCGGTCTTTTTTTAACAATTGAGGCGGAATGGAAGCCACCTTAAAGAAAGCAAGCCCCGTCGGCTGGCGGGGCTTGCTGGAGGAATGAATTATTATCTTCTAGTTCTTTTCGAAACAGCGGGAATCAGGCTGCCGTCGAACACCTCGTTGTCAACCCGGACGTTGCCGAGGGTGCAGTTGTAGGTGATGTTGCTGCCCTTGATGGGAGACTGGCTCCAGTCATAGACATATACGTCGTCCTGCCATTCGCCGGGGAGGGAAATATAAAGGCCGTAGCCGGAACCGTTGAGGGTTACGTTCTCGAGATTGATGGTGCCATCCCAACTGGTTTCGACACAGGCGGACTCATCATAGCCGCAACCGGAGATGACGGCATGGTGGATGTAGTTGCCGCCCTGGATGGTCTTGTGGCTCTGGCAGACGATACCTTTCCATGCGCCGGGTTCGTCAACGACGCTGCGGATAACGACGGGGTTGTCGGCAGTGCCATTGACTTGGAGCATGCCTTCTTCAGAAACTTGGAGAAATGTTTGCTCGGCCATAAGGAGGGTGACGCCGGCGTCAACTGTCATTTTCTTTCGCACATCCACCCATCTGTCGAAGAAATAGGGGATGCCATGGTTGGCAAAGGTGGCATCGTTATCGGTGACATCGCCATAGTACCAGATGTAGTTCTTGCCATTGTTTTCGAACACATTGCCCGTGCCAACATGGTTGAGCATCAGAACGTTGTTGACTATAATGGGGCTTTGGGCGCAATTGCGGATGGTGTTGTTCTCGAAAGCATAGAAATCAGGTTCGTCATACCAGGGACGAATGCCGTAGCCAAAGCTGCCGTCGATGGTGCAGTGTTTCATCGATACTTTGGCACCATTTTCGAGGAGGATGACGCCGTAGTCTTCGTTGGAGCCGCCATTGATGAAATCGACATATTCCATCTGGTTGTCGGTGCGGCGAGATCTGTATTCGACATATCCCCAAGAGCCTACATTGTTGTTGTTGATGGGGCCCTGGAAGCGGATGTGTTTCTCGGCGGTGCCCACCATCTTGAGGCCGGCATTCTCGCTCACAATAATATGACCGTCAACACCGGTGAAGGCAATGGTTACGCCCGGCTGGATGGTGAGGCAGGCGTTGCCATCGATGTAGAGGGAGCCATCGATCACATAGTCGATGGGCAGGCCCTTGTCGATAAGGGTGCGGTTTTGGTCCATGGTGCCGTTGAGGGTCTCGGCCTCGCCGGTGCCTTCGCCGCCACCTTCGCCGCCGTGACCGGGCTGGGCGCTAAAGGTAGCGATGAGGGTCATGTTGCCCTTGATTTTGATGACGCGGGGGTTCTCGTAGTTGCCGTCGCTCCAGTTGTTGAAATAGTAGCCCTGAGCGGGGGTGGCCATGATGGTCACCTCGGTGCCAGCAGCGTAGGTGCCGCCGCCTGCCACGGTGCCGTAGGCGGGATTGTTGGACTGAAGGGTGATGGTGTACTCCTTGTTGCAGGAGGTGAGCATAAAGGTGCCCAGAAGGGCTACCAAACTCATCAGTAAGAATCTTCTTTTCATGAGATTATAGATTTAGTTAATATTTTTTTTCGGACTACAAAAATAAGAACATTTTTTGAATAATGACAAATATTTTTTGTGAGGTATGCTTAATATGTTGATTCGCATATTAATGTGTATGTTTTTTTGAACATAGGAGTCGGCCAAGAATCATTGCAATCAAAAGATTCTTTCCACTACTTTGAAGAGATAATGCTCGCCGTCGGCGTCGAAGCCTTCTATCACGCCATCATTCGAAAATTCCACCTCAAGGTGCGTCCATTTACCCTGCTCATTTTGGAAATAAGTCTCGCCATCGCCAAAGCGATCCACCCCCACCGTCACCTCCAGGCTACGACCGTTGTCGCTTTCGCCGGAAATAACAAAACAATAACAAGCCCTTTCGTAGAGATAATTCACATAGAAAGAGTCGCTCTCGACACATTCGTCCTCATCCCTATTGTCGTTTCCGACAATAGTGTGACTCGCCATACCCTCCCTAGTTTCAGTACTGCCATTCGAGCAAGCCCCAAGCAGAGCTCCAGCTGCCAATAAAAGAAAACAATATCTCATATTCTCTTGTTGTTTTTCGGTGGTATTTGTTCAGATTCTTATTGTTACGATAGTGATAGTCGAACATTACTTATCGATCGTCTTCAAATCTTCAACAAAATCAATTCTCATACTGCAAAGCAGTTCCTTTGCGTACAATTGTAGTAATCCTTTATAGTAGGCAACGTCCTTGTAGTTGCTTTTTGTTATACGTTCCCATAAGGTGCGGTGTTTGGCATCATTGTAGGCCTGTCCAACACCTTCGCGGTCATCCTCCGTTACCATGTCTTTAATATGACCTCTGTTGAGAATGTCATCTAGAGAGCGAGGATCGTTGGGAGCAATCTCTGCCCATAACGATTCTAAAAAGTCACGATACTCAGCTTCCACTTTTAGCGGAAGTTCTGGCACGTAGTTGCCGATTGTCTCAGGTCTTTCGTAAACGGCCTCATGTACGAGGTTGCCAAAGTACTTATCCAGCAGCTCCTGCTGCTTGGCTATACATCTGTTTTCTATTTCTTTTGTTGTCACGATATTACAAATGATAGGATTGATATGTTTTTATTATTCTCGCTTTTTTTAGGAGGTCAAGCAATTGTCATCTGCAATTCGGAAATGACAATTGCTTGAGCCCAAGTGTATTATTACTCCAACATTGTTCCGATAATTATGTCTCCAAATTCATCGTTATTAATGTCATTTGAGGTGTCTCCATTGTAGGAACGACTAAAAGCATCAACGCCAAACGGCTTCGTTGTCCCAAAAACGATATACTCAAAACCATCTTTCTCTGAAATGACAAATTCTGAAAGAGGTAGGTCGGAATGGGGTTGGGCGGGCAACATCACCCATTTTTTTTCACCATCAAGGTTAAACTGGATATTATACAGCAGAACAGGCTCAGGCGATACTTCTTTTGTGTCCCATACCATCACATTGATATACAATATTTCGGAAGTGTTGTTTTTGATGTTAAGATAAGATTCTTTGTTGTTTAAACTTATGGTCTCAACAATAAGACGAGTGTCTTTAGTTGGTTTATTTTGAGCGTATTTTTTTAGTCTTTGGGCTAAAACACGTTCTAACGGATAATCATTGTCGCCTTTTTTTGTTGCTCCTGTTGTCCAATAAAATTTGGGCTGTTCTCCTGTAAAGTTCTCGTACAGTTTTGTAAACAAGCGTGAAAGCCAATCGGCTTGCCTTTTCCTACATTCTTTGATTATGTATTCAACTCTGTAAGTTCCCGATTCCTTCCATTCGAAAATCTGATTAGACGAAACCTCTAATAATTTGATATTAGAGTTCGCAAAAACCTTCACAGAATCCTTATATTCAAGAGTCATTCTTTGCTTGGCAGACTGCCATTTGTATCCATTTTTCTTTACCATGACCTTTCGATCAAAGGAGTATATCTGATACTTTTGAGCAAAGGACTGTGAGAAAAACAATAAACATAGAATTAGTAGGAGTGATCGTTTCATATTATTTCTTTATTTTTTTATAGCCAAATTTTAAAATACAATACATTCCGATTAAGATGTCAAATGTAAAGGCAGACACGCCTATCATTACAATTGATGTAGAGAAATCAATATACAGAGGATTTTGTTCATTTTGATAAAATGCGTAACCCAGGATGATAAACAAGAGCATCATGGCAGCTTGGACGATTCTGATAAATAAATTGCCCAAACGCCCCAATCTCTTGCTGGAGTAATATAGCAGTACTGAGAAAATAAACACACAAAGGATAGCAGTCATGTTGTTGACCCATTTAGGTGATTCTGTTACATGCTTGTTGTTAAGCAGAGTGTATATTGAAGCTGCATGTATTTCAACGCCGGAAATACATTCCTCAGAAGGTATTATATGCAGGTCTCCCTGGTCGTGACCACTACCAATCAGTACAATCTTACCTCTTATCAGATTTTCTATATATTCAGTATCATCAGCATCTTTATTTTCGTTAAGTATCTCGTCCCAGCTTAATCTATCAGTGTTAAGCCCTCGAAAACAAATAAATGAGGATGAAGGTGCTTTAGATAGTTCATCCTTGGACAATTTAGACTGTAATGCCAATTCGTATGCGAAAGAATTCTCCATTGAGCCATCTTCTAATGAATATGATTTGCATACTCGTCTAATTATGTGCTGAGGACTGACGTTGGGCTCGTCAAGATTAGCAACACCCCATGTGGCATCTTTCAGAGAATCGGAGAATGCACATAATTTGTTCGTTGTGTTTTTCTGATATTCTGTATCAAACGAGAATACCGAAGCTAAGACTATAGGAGAATTACAGCTATTGATGGCCTGGATAAGTATAGGATCATCATGAGGATGTTTTTCCTCATATATATGGTCAATGCCAATGGCGGCAGGTGATAACTTATCAATGGCGTGAATAAGCGAAGCCGTTTCAGTTCTATTGCATTCATCATCATGAACGATAACAACATTTGGATTGCGGATTCCTACAAGCTTTGATTCTTCTATACTTTCATAGCAATCCAGCAATATATAATCTGCCGATTTGAATGTTTTTGAGAATGCAGCTTCGCTTTGAAGATAATTCTTCAGCGAGTTGGCAAAAATAAATGTTGTTACGGTCACAGACATGGCTACTAACAGCCATTTGAATCTCTGTAATTTGTTGAATAATTTCCTTTTCTTCATCTTTCTTTTCGTTTATAATCCGTCAACCAATATGAAGCCTGCCCAGTAGTAGGGGGCTGCATAAATGTTGTTTGAACCGATGTAGTGAACGTCCTCAACCTCATAATTCCTCACGGCCTCTTGGGCTTTGAGCAGTGATGTGTATGCATCGTTTCCCTGCTTCATGAATTTATAGAATGATGCCATAAGGATTGATGTGGCATTGTCATCCACGGGCCAAAGCGAACCGAGCACTGCCTTTACTCCTGCAACCTTGAACCCTCGTGTCAGGCCGTAAACGCCAGTGTTGTTTGCTGTACCTGTTGCCGAAGCGCAGGCTGAGAGCACAACAAGCTTAGTGTTGTTTAGGTTTAGCATACTGATTTCCTTTGCGGTGATGATTCCGTCTTTGAGGTTCTTGCTACTGGGCTTTGATAAATATAAGCCTGTCTCAAACATTGACCTCTCTGCATTATCATAAACAGTATCTCTTTTACCGAATAGCACTTGGTGCTCAGTGGAGTCGAGATCCGTGTAATTCAAATTAAACCCATGTGTGCTGATGTGTAATACGGCAGGTGATTCCCAGTCCATATTGGCCAGGGCTTTCTTTGTGCCGGCAAGATTGGTATACATAGTACACTTTGCTCCGAAAATTTTGCCGATAGAGTCGATCTCTTTGTGTCCGCCAGCAAGAGTGTCTAATTTCTCCCTATCGGTCAACTCCAGTGTAGAGGATGTCTTTCTCGTGTTTATGAATATTTCTTCTTGCTGTTTTTTATTTTTTCCAATCTTCTTTCTATTTTTCATCTGCTTATCATCCACAGGGGTGGGCCTTACTTTGCCTGTATAATTCAAATCGCCTAATACTGCTACACGGTCGTTCTCGGCAAGTGCCACACCTCTGTTTTTCAATTCGATTGCCGAAGAGATACGATACATACCATATAAGTCAGACATTCTTTGTGAATTATTTATTGGAAGATATTCAATAGCATAGTGGTGCAGAAAATCTGATGGAACGAATATGATATTCTCCTGCGGTTTCAATTCTGCCGCTTCAATTATCTTACCCCAGCAATAGCGACCGAAATTCACATCGTTGTGGAGTTCGCTTATGCGGGCTACCGAGTCCGTAAACTGATATTGCTCCAAGTTCCAATCTCCACTAAGCATCCCTTTGCCATGGTTGCTGCCAATTTCCACCACTTTGGGTGTATCCCAATTGTTGCGTGTGATTATGGCGTAAGTTATTCCTCCTCGTTCAGCACACCATTTCTCTTCTTTCAATGATGGTATTTCATACGCATAAACAGTATCAACATACAATGTAAAGAAGTCCACAAACACCTCGCCATCTTTTAGGTTGTTCTTTATAAAATCAAAGTCTACGATAGAGTTCTGGTGTACAAATCTTACTGGATGGATTTTGTTCAGATTGTACAATGCATTTTCATAATAGATTTGCTTCTCTCCTTGTATTTCGCCATATTCAGTCAAGTCGTCTTCAATGACACTTCGAAATATCTTGCTCATTTTATAGAAAATGGAAGCCTTTTCATTAGTGTCTGGCAAAACATCTTGATAGATGACATTATTTTGATTTAACATGAAACCTTGCCACATATAAGCCGCACGCAATGCAAGTTCTGCAAATTTAGGATATTTCTCAATGGCGATAGGCAGGTGCCCCATGATATAGTTGTAAACATACCATCTGTTTTTTATCACTTTATCAGCATGACTATCTGTACCTATGGTCAAGTCATAGCATACAATTATGTTTGATGCCTCGAATGCCTTGGCCAGGTATTCATATTGTTTTTCGTAGTTACCTGATTCTAGGTACAAATCAGACATTCTAAGATATGCCTCTATCTCTTCAGTGAAGGCATAATCCATCACCCATGAATTTGTTGCTTCCTCAGTATTTAAGCGGTCTCGATACGTACGTATGGTATCAACGTAATGGTCTTTATCTTGCCAATCGGGATGGGATCTATCGGTGCGCACTATCTCGCATACTAACTCCTGCGCCCTAATTGCTTGAGGAAACTTTTTTTGAGCGTCGTATGCCGTCGATAAACATGTAAATAACTCTCCTGATCTATCACCATTTACACCACCCATCGATCTAATTGAGTCAATCAAACTTTTGCAAGTTGAAATATCACCGCTGTCATTTGTGATATAATCATAAAGAATATGTAATTCTCCATGGCTATCTCTAAATAAATCCCAAATATGATCCCCAATTATATTTTTAATTATTTCTGTACGTCCATATTTGGATAACAATTTTCCAGAAAGAAGGATATACCAGTCATCAGAATTCGTATACCAATCCTCACCATTCTTTCGGACTCTTTCTATGATTTTAATAATTTCAGCATCTGATGCATTGTTTTTTAGCAATTGTTCTATTTCGGCACAGGCCTTTCCGTATTCGTTTTCTAAATTCCAACTCCAGCCAGCATCCTCGTCAGATCCATTTGTGGTACTTCTGGTGTTGCTTACTTTCGAAATAGCATCCGACAAGGTTGTCTCATAATACTCCTTTTCTGATTCATCCAGCAAATTCCACTCTTCGCTTTTTTTTACTTGTTGCAAAGTGGAGGCTATTGCTTTGTAATTGTCGATCTTCTCTAGGTCTTCTACATAGGAATGGAGTATTTGATAACTATCAGCGCCATGGTATTTGTATTCCCAGGGATTTATGAATCCCCGCGTGCCCCATTTTCTCCAATACTTAGTGGATAGTTCAAGCTGAGTCTTTCTATAGAGAGCGACTGACAAAAATTTCATGTGATGTTCACAAATGTCTCCGAGTTCTTTCAAGGTTTTAAAGTATAGGAAGCCTAGATTCGGGTCGTCATGACTATTCATTAGCTCCTTGAATTTAACTCGTGCTTGGGAAAGATTGTTCATGGCTTGGTCAAGATAGTTGTCTTCTGAGTAAAATTGGGCATAACTACCCTCATATAGTAATACTTTCCCCTTCATATAGAGAAAGAATGCTTCAAAGCCAACTTTATTCAAACCTTTCAGTTCCTTTTCTTCCTCAGCAAGGAATTTCTCTCGCTCAGGGCTACTCATACGCCAGACGACTCCACCATAATCACAAACTTTTTTCTCATAAACAAAATAATCACTATATTCCCAGTATTTGCATTTCATTAGAGCATGGAGGTTCTGTAGATATCGGGGAAGTTCAGTTGATGCTACTCTACAATAATTCCAATACAGGTAATGCATCATCCAATCCTCTTTGTTGAATGCCTTATAGATATCAATGCAAGTCTGCAAAGTTTCAGCGCCTTCCGCTTGTTTTCCTAATGCGTAATAGGAGAATGCGCGTTTATACAATATGGCCACATATAAGGAATCCTTCTCGCCCTTGTAATCCCTCTCGAATTCATCAACCTTCTGAATGCATTGGATGTGCTCTTTGTTGTTTACCAAGGTAGATACTTCTTTTAGCACATCAGCCTTATTAATCTGTTGGGCCATACTAGGCAAAAGAAAGGTAAATGCCAATAGGAAAAAACAGATTTTTTTATTCATAATTGTAAATTAAGGAGTCGGTTGTTGTGTTTTGAGGGTATTCTAAACTCAGGACAGATTATTTCTATAAAGTGGATATTGTGAAGTAGATGCTTGATTGACAATTGTTTTGCTATTTCTTTTCTACGCAACTAATAATAAATTGATTTTGCAAAGATACACAAATTTTCTTATTTCGTAACAGAAATTAATATTGTTTTTGTCTTGTTTTATGTGATGGCTTTTATTGCAATAAGTAAGGATGTTTGAGATGCGGAATTTGAGAAATGTTGGCCGCGGGCTGTCAGCCGAAATGTTAGCGCGTTTACAAGGGTTGAGCAGTGTCTACTCCCTCGCTCTTCCTTCGCTCTTCCTTCGCTCTTGCGTCTATCGTAGGATTGTGTCAGCTCTACTGTGTTGCGGTGCTCTCATGTTTGCCAAAATGGGGTTTGAAATCCCCTGGCAAGACCCCGCAGTAAGCCCGCTGAAGACCCGCTCTCAGGAACGGGTCTTCAACGGGCTTACAACGGGCCCTCAATGGGGCTTCACTGGCCCCAAAACTGGTGGCTGGCAGCGCTGTCAGTTGGAGGGAATCTGGTCGCCTGTGAAGAACGCCTTGGTGGGCACATCGTACACATTGGTGATGCCGCACTGGTAGGAAATGTTGTTGGCCGTGACACCAAGGCTGTCCCAGTGATAGATGTAGCGGTTGGCGGTGGAGTCGAAGGTGTGGGGGATGAAGAGTGCCAGGCCGACGCCCGCGCTGCGTATATCCATGTTGCTCAAGGTCATGCGGGTGCCGGTACCGACTCTGAGGGCATTGATGGATTTGTACACCTCCTCGACATCGATATCGCGTATGGTGCAGTGTTGTATATAGTTGCTGTCGAGTTTGCTGTAGCAGACTATGCCGTTCCATTTCCTGAGGTTGACACCGCGGAAGATGACCGGATCTTGCTGTGTGCCGCTGACTTGGAGGCGGGCATGGTCGTAGATATAGATGTCGCGGCTGCCTCCCACCTCGATGACCGAACCGGCCTCGAAGCCGATGTTGACGCCGGCCTCGGTGCGCAGGCCGTTGACCAGCCTGTAGGGGATTTCTTGCTTGCTGAATCTGAGGTCGGTAATGGCCACGTAGTCGTCTAGATAAATCACATTCAGCCGGTTGTCGATATATTTGTTGCCGTAGCCCAGACCGTTGATATTGGTGAAATAATTCGTGTAGATGGGCACGCCGCTGCACTGCCGGACGGTGTTGTCCTCAAAGGCGCGCAGACCATCTAACGAGATGAGGTTGATGCCGTTGTGATCGCTGCCCTGAATGGTGCAATGCCGCATGGACAGTTTGCCGCTCACGGTGATGGGCGAATCGGTGTAGCCGCCATCAATCACATCCACGTATTCCATCTGGTTTTCCTTGCTGTGGGAGATATAATAGATTGTGTTCCAAATGTTGTAGTAGTCTTGGTGAAGAGCCCGGATGGTGATGTGATTCTCGGGAGTGCCAATCATTTTGAGGCTGCCACGCACCAGGATGGTGCCGTCGGATCTGGTGAAGGAGATTGTGGTGCCGGGTTCCACAACCACGTTGACGCCTGCGGCGATGGTCGTGGTGCCGTCAATCAGATAGTCGATCTCGTAGCCTCGGGGCGACAGCACGCGGTGGGATATAATAATGCTAGGCAGCACTATAGGGCCGTCTACCTCCTCGGTAGGTGTGTCGGTGAAGAAGGCCGTGAATGTGGCATCGTGGCGCACGCTGAGGGTGCGGGGGTTGGTGGTGTCGCCATCGTTCCAATGAGAGAAAAAATAGCCGTCTGCGGGGATGGCGGTGATGGTCACTTCGGCACCTTTGGCAAAGGAACCGCCGCCCGCGACATGACCCAGCAGATTGTTGTCGGACAGCACCTCGATGTAGAAATATTTGGTGCAGGAACCCAGCATGACTGCGGCCAAAAGAGCCACAACGCTCATGAGCAAAATCGACTTTCTCATATAACGGAACATATCTTGTGAGTATTAATAGTTATTTCACACCCATATTTTTTGCAAATATAACAAATTTAATCAACACACAGCAATTTTTTTTATCCTCACAGGCCTATATGGTTGAAAATATGAAAAATAAATAATCGGCAGCAGCAAGCCACGGAGCTCTCGGCAGCCGATTTCGGCCAGGTCGGAGTGGCAAAATTCGGTTCTTCAAACTTTCGGTTTTGACCAGTGTGAGCCCGCTCGCCTGGAGGCTCGGCAGAGAGCCGACTTGGCCGCATTTGCGAGAGTCAAAACTGCCTTGTTGATAATTATTCTTTGAAAAGGGCGAATATGTCGATTTTTTTTTGTAATTTTGCATTTTAAAATATTTATTATGGACGACAACCTAAATATGCCTGAAGAGCAGAATGCAAACCCCACCGAGGGCGGCCAGAACCCCGAGCAAGAGATGCAGGGAGGGATGCCGGATGTGCCTAATACCAAGGAGGTTGAGAGCGAAGGATCGACACTCTCGCTCAGCGGTATGTTCAAAGAATATTGGATCGACTATGCATCCGATGTGATTTTGGACCGCTCGGTGCCCGACATCGACGATGGCCTGAAACCGGTGCAACGCCGCATCCTGCATGCCATGAAGGAGACCGACGATGGCCGTTTCACGAAGGTGGCCAACATCGTGGGCACCACCATGCTCTACCATCCGCACGGCGACGCCTCCATCAACGACGCACTGGTGAACATCGGCCAGAAGAATCTGCTGGTGGACTGCCAGGGTAACTGGGGCAATATTCTCACGGGCGACGGTGCCGCTGCCGGCCGTTATATCGAGGCCCGCCTGAGCAAGTTTGCCAAGGAGGTGTGCTTCAACGCTAAGACCACCCAGTGGAAGCCCAGCTACGACGGCCGCAAACAGGAACCCGTCACCCTGCCGGTGAAATTCCCCCTGCTGCTGGCCCAAGGTACCAAGGGTATTGCCGTGACCCTCACCTCGGTGATTCTCCCCTACAACTTTTGCGAACTCCTGGAGGCCTCCATCAGCATACTGAAGGACGAGCCTTTCATGATATTCCCCGACTTCCCCACGGGCGGCCTGATTGATGTGTCGCGCTACAACGACGCTGCGGTGGGCGGCCGTCTGCGCATCCGCGCCAAGATGCACTACGACGAGAAGCGCAAGGCCATCGTCATCACCGAAGTGCCTTATGGCGTGACCACCGATGTGCTGATTGACAGCATTTTGAAGGCTAACGAGAAGGGCAAGATTAAGATTAAGAAGGTGGACGACAATACGGCCGCCGAAGTGGAGATTGTGTGCTATCTGCCCAACGGCATCTCGCCCGACCAGATGATGGATGCGCTGTATGCCTTCACCAACTGCCAGATTAGTTTCTCGCCCCAGACCTGCGTGATTGTCGACAACAAGCCGGTGTTTATGACCGCCAGCGATATTCTGCGCCATTCTACTTTCCGCACCAAGGATTTGCTGCGCCAGGAGTTGGAGATACAGCTGGCCGAGCTTGAGGATAAGTGGCACTGGGTGAGCTTGGAGAAGATTTTCTTTGAGAAGGGAATCTATAAGATTTTGGAGAAGAAGGATTTTGCCACCTGGGACGACCAGGTGACCGGCATCGAGCGCGGTTTCGACCCCTACCGCAAGATGCTGAAGAAGGAGGTGACGCGCGAACAGGTGCTGAAACTCTGCGAGAAACCCGTGCGCAAGATTTCGAAATTCGATATCAAGAAGGCTATGGAGGAGTTGGCCAACATCGAGGCCAATATGGACGAGACCAAGAACCACTTGGCCCACCTGACAGAATATGCCATCAACTATTTCCAGCACATTCTGGAAACCTACGGCAAGGGCCGCGAGCGCAAGACCGAGATTCGCGACTTCGAGGACATTCAGGCAGCCACCGTGGCCGTGGCCAACGAGAAGCTGTATGTGAACCGCCAGACCGGTTTCGCCGGAACGGCGCTGAAGAAGGAGGAGGGTGTGGAGTTTGCCTTCGACTGCTCCAAGATGGATGATATTGTGGTGTTCCGCACAGACGGTACCATGATTGTGACCAAGGTGCAGGACAAGGCCTTTGTGGGTTCGGCCACCTGCAAGGAGATTCAGCACATAGGCGTTTTCCGCAAGAAGGACGACCGCACGGTGTACAACATGGTCTACCGCGACGGCAATATGGGCTATGTGTTTGTGAAGCGTTTCTCGGTAATCGGCATCACCCGCGACACCGAGTACGACCTCACCAAAGGCTCGAAAGGCTCTAAGATACTGTACTTTACCGCCAATCCCAACGGCGAGGCCGAGGTGATAACCATCCATCACGCCACCAAGGCTAAGCTGAAGAAGGTGAGTTTCGACTTCGACTTTGCCAAGCTGGCCATCAAAGGCCGCCAGGCAATGGGCAATATATTGACACGCAACGCTGTGCGCAACATCACGAAGAAAGGCGAGGGTGTGTCGACACTGGAAGCCCGCGAGATTTGGTTCGACGAGACAGTGCGCCGACTGAATGTCAGCGGTGCAGGCCGTTCGCTGGGCCGATTCTCGGGTCGCGACAAGGTATTCTCGCTCACCCAGTCGGGCTATATGCGACTGACTGGCCACGACCTCAGCACCCACTTCGACGACGACCTGCTGGATGTGTTCAAATACAATAAGCAGCAGATTGTCACGGTGCTATACCGCGAGGCCGGCACGGGATATCTGTATGTGAAGCGCTTCCAGGCCGAGGACAACGACAAGAAGCTGGCCTTCCTGGACGAGGGCGACAAGCTGGTGGACTACAAGATGGACACCTTCCCCAACCTCCGCGTGCTCTACGACGAGAACAGCGGCAAGAAGATTCTGCAGGAGGACATCAACATTGATGAGTTTATTGCCGTGAAGGGCTACAAAGCCAAGGGCAAGCGCATCACCACCAGCGATTACAAGGAGCTGCAGTGGCTCGAGTCGGGTCCGGAGCCGGAACCGCTGCCCGAGGATGACGTTGAGGAGACTGAAGACGAAATCAACGAGCGCGAGGGTTTTGCCGAAGGCACCCAGACCGAATTGTTTTAACGCATTGAAAATATGTTGAAGAGATATTTGTTGAACTGTTGAATTGGAGTCATCCCGAATCAATGTATCAACAATAATTGACAAACAAACAAATCAACAAGATGAAGATATTAGTAGTGCTACCACGCTTCCCGTACCCCTTGGAAAAGGGCGACAAGCTGCGTGCATTCAATCAGATAAAAGAGCTGTCGAAGAACAACCAGGTGTATTTGTTCTGTGTTACGCACACCAACGTGCTGACCCAGCACAAGGGCATGATACAGCGTTACTGCGAGGAGATGTGCGTGGTGAAGATGCCCAAGCCGGCCAACATCTGGCATACGATAAAGAATTTCTGCTCCACCAAGTCGCTGCAGATGGGCTGGTGGGATTCGCGCAAGTCGCGCAAGGCCTACAAGGCTTTCGAACGCAAGGTGCAGCCCGATGTGATTTACAACCAGATGGTGCGCACGATGCCCTTGGTGAGCCGCTCGGCCTATCCCAAGGTGATGGACTTCCAGGATGCGCTCTCAATGAACATGGAGCGCCGCATGGACCATTCGAAGTTCTTCCTCTGGCACTGGCTGTTGCATTTCGAATTCAAGATGCTGCGCTCCACCGAGTACAACGCCTTTAAATTCTTCGACGCCCTGACCATCATCAGCGAGCCCGACAGCGAGGCCATCCCCCAGCCCAAGAAGTCCGACAACCTGTATATCGTTCCCAACGGTGTGGATATGGAGTATTTCCAGCCCATGGACCGCGAGAAAAAGTACGACATTGTCTTCTGCGGCAATATGAGTTATGAGCCCAACATCCGCGCCGCCAAATATTTGGTCGAGCAGGTCATGCCTATGGTGTGGATGGATATGCCCAAGGCCCGGCTCCTGTTGGCCGGTGCCAAACCCAAGAAGAGTGTGCGCGAGCTGGCCAGCGACAGGGTAGTGGTGTCGGGCTATGTCGACGATATCCGCGAGAGCTATGCTTCCGCCAAGGTCTTTGCCGCTCCCATGCAGACCGGCTCGGGCCTGCAGAACAAACTGCTGGAGGCCATGTCGATGCAGATGCCCTGCGTGACCACCTCCATTGCCAACGATTCGCTCCATGCCGAGGATGGCAGCCAGGTGCTGGTGGGCAATACGGCAGCCGAGTTTGCAGACCATCTGCTCTCGCTCCTGCAGAACGAAGACCGTGCCAAACAATTGGCTATGAATGGCTACGAGTTTGTGAAAACCAACTTCAGCTGGGAGGTTGAGTGCAAGAAACTGGAAGAAATACTACAAAATGTAAAATGTAGAAAGTAGAGGTCCGGAAGTGGTGTAAAATGGTGTGGCAAACACTCTACAAACTACAATCTAAAATCAACATTAAATGGCTTGGAAACCTAATAATCACGGCAAATGGAAGAAGCCGATAGGCGAATGGGAGGCTGAGGGACTGGACAAGAAGAAGCGCCTCACCCCGCAGGAACGCAATACCTTCAGCACTGAGGAGGTGCCGGAGAAGGCTATCTTGGTGAGTGTGTGCGCTAACGGCACCACGATGGAACGCACCGAGGAGTGCCTCAACGAGTTGGCTTTTCTGCTGGACACCGCAGGCGGCATCCCCGTCAAGCAGGTGGTGCAGAAACTTGAACGCCCCGACACCCGCACCTATGTGGGTAGCGGTAAGCTGCAGGAAATCAAGGAATACAAAAACGCCCTCGATGCCGACTTCCTGGTTTTTGACGATGAGCTTTCCCCCGCTCAGCTCCGCAACCTTGAGCGCGAGTTTGAGTGCCGTATTCTGGATAGAACCACATTGATTCTTGACATCTTTGCCAAGCGTGCCCGCACCAGTATTGCCAAGACCCAGGTAGAGCTCGCACAGCTCCAATATATGCTGCCCCGCCTCACCCGCATGTGGACCCACCTTGAGCGTCAGCGTGGCGGTATCGGCATGCGCGGCCCCGGTGAGACTCAGATTGAGACCGACCGCCGCCTCATTACCGAGAAGATTGCCCTCCTGAAAGAAAAACTCAAGGATATCGACAAGCAGAAGGTGCAGCAGCGCAAAAATCGCGAGGCTTTGGTGCGTGTGGCGTTGGTGGGCTACACCAATGTGGGAAAATCCACCCTGATGAACCTGCTGAGCAAGAGCGATGTCTTTGCCGAGAACAAACTTTTTGCCACCTTGGATACCACCGTGCGCAAAGTGGTGCTGGGCAATCTGCCGTTCCTTCTCACCGATACTGTGGGATTTATCCGCAAACTGCCCCACGGCTTGGTGGAATCGTTTAAATCTACTCTTGACGAGGTGAAGGAGGCCGACCTGCTCATGCATGTGGTCGATATTTCCCATCCCGACTATGAGGAGCAGATCAATGCCGTCAACCGCACCCTGGAGGAGATCGGCGCTGCCGACAAGCCCACAATCTTGGTATTCAACAAGATTGATGCCTATACTTTTATCCAGAAAGATGAGGACGACCTCACCCCGATGACCAAGGCCAACTGGACTATGGAGATGTTGCAGAACTCGTGGATGGCAAAGATGGAAGGCCCCAACACCCCGGCCGACCATATTATCTTCATCTCTGCCGCCGACCGCCAGAACATCGACGCCTTGCGCAACCTCATGTACGACGAGGTCAAGAAAATCCACGCTATTCGTTACCCCTATAACAATTTCTTATATTGATATGTTTTTTGATGGAATTATCATTGCTGTAGTCACGTTCTTCCTTATCGGTATGTTTCATCCCATAGTTATCAAGGCTGAGTATCTTTGGGGTGTCAGATGTTGGCCGTTGTTTGCGATAGTAGGCGTGGCCATGCTTGTGCTCTCCATGTTCATATCCAATGTGTTGTGGGCCGCCATCGCCGGAGTAGTGGGATGCTCGGCCCTTTGGAGCATCTTCGAACTCTTCGAACAGCGCAAAAGAGTCCAGAAAGGCTGGTTCCCGAAAAATCCGAAGCGCAAAGAGTGAGATTGTAGATAGAGTGTTGGCTCGCTGTAACCCCGCTGTAGCTCCGTTGATTCTACGGGGTAGGCCCGATTAGGGGAGCGGGCCCACTAGGGATGATCAAAAATGTATGTAGATCGCAAGATATAGAATCTAGAATGGATTTTTGCAACAGTGTGCACATTTGTGTGTAATCAATGTGTTATGCGATTCTATATTCTATATTTGGGGTCATACTGATGTGGCGGACAGCTATCGATAGTGCGAATGCCAATATATTGTCGCTTGAATATCAGTTGTTTGATAGTCTGTCCGCCACGAGTGCTCAATGCCGGATGATTAGGCACAGATATAGAGTCTGATTCTATATACCCTAGAATGTATTCTATATGTAGCTGCTAGAAATTGTCTTTCTATCCCATCACTCCACCACGAGGCGTTGCGTTGAGGACCAGCTGGCGGTCTTGACGTTGACGAGGTAGAGCCCTGCGGGAAGGTGGTCGACAGCGAGCGTGATGGTGGGCTCGGAGGTGCGGAAGGTGCTGAGGTTGCGGCCGTCCTGGCTGAGGAGGGACACGAGGTAGGAGCCGCCGGCCAGGTCCGGCACGGTCA